>NZ_CAJMDQ010000042.1 GCF_905212195.1 uncultured Anaerotignum sp.
AAAGAAAGCCAAAATCCTTATCATGACAAAGGATTTTGGCTTTCTTATTTTTTATGTTTTCTTCTGAAAACAGCCATCGCAATTCCCCTTAAGATTCTTAAGGGGAATTTGCTTTAGAGAACACGCTGTTCTTTATTTTGCTTTTCTGTTTCTTTTTATCAAACTTTCATCTCAAATTGCGGATTGCTTATTTTACGATTGTTGCTACATGCTGTCCATCTGTATTGGTGTAAGTTACCTGATAGCCCAGTGCTTCAAAGCCGCGTACGCCAATGTAGGATGTGCTGTCAACCAGAATGCTGTCCATAGGGATCACTGTTTCGCCCTGTACAACAGATGCTGTCTTGGTTGCCTGATCCCATGTTACAGTTTCACCCAGCATATCGCAGATGCTGCGCAGAGGCAGGTAGATTCTGCCGTCCTGTACCACATATTCTACGATAGGAGAAGTGCTGCCGCCCCAGTAAACGGGTTCTGCACGTTCTTCTGTCAGGAATGCAGTAGGTTCATCATAGTACCATGTTGCGCTGACACCTGTTACAGGATTGTATTTGTCTGTCAGTGTTTCCAGTTCTGTTGTGATAGCGTCAGGTCTTACACTGATGGAAGGGAATACCACGGAGCCTCTTGCTTCTTCCAAACGTGTAGAAGAAGTGATTGCGCACATGGTGTTGCCTTTGTATGCCATCTGGTAGTTTTCACTGCCATAGTATCTGTCATTTACTTTTGTAAATTCGCTTGTGTAATGGAAGCCATCCAGCAGTGCTGCAACGGTTTCATTCTGCATGCCTGTTTCCACTGCATCTTTCACATCAGCCAGTACGGTGCGGAATGCTTCCACATCATCTCTTGCTGCCTGCATGGAGCTTGTCAGGTCTGCAATTTCCGCTTCGGTAGCGCCGCTTGCCTGCATTGTCACTTTCAGGTATTCTTCCAGTGCATTGATGACAGGTTCAGGATTCTGTGCCATGTAGTCCAGCAGAGAAACCAGCATCTGACCTACTTCTGTACCAGTAGCTTCTACCTGATAGCCGTTCTGGATTCTTGTTACCATGCCTGTGCTGAAGCCGCTGAAACCATTTTTGTACATGTTGATGGCTGCGTCATACAGGCTGTCATAGCCGCTGGGAATCAGGGCATCCAGTTCTTCCTGTGTCAGACCCAGATCTTCTTTCATGTCCAGAACGCAGATATACTGGTCGCGATCCAGCATTGCTTTCCATTCCTGCGCAAATTCATCGCTGAAGAAATAGCTGTCTGTATCTACATCTGTCATATCCTGCATCAGACGATATGCGCTCCATACAGTTTCTGTGGAGATATATACGCCGTCTTTTGTGCCGTAATACCATCTGCCGAAAGAATATTCCTGATTTTTATATGTCGCATCTACGTCAAACATAAAGGACATATCATCCATATTCATCAGCATGGTATATTCCAGTTTTACATTCTTCTTGCCGTCAAAATCAGTCATGCCAGCCATGGCATTGTCCACATCTTCCTGTGTCATGCCGCTTGCCAGCATCGCATCTGCTGCAAATGTTTTCATGGCGTCAAAGTCCAGTGTGATATCAGCTTCCCCTGTTGTTTCACTGACTTCCATGCCTTTCATCATGTCTACGCTCATCTGCAGGTAGCCCACTTCATCAGCGGAACATCCTGTAAAAGCAGTCAGACACAGCAGCGTACACAATACTGCCGCTAACTTTCTTCTCATACATACTCCTCCTTCGTTTTTCCGCAAAACTGTCGAAACAGAAAAAGTCCACACCAAAAAGACATCTTTTCTTGTGTCAACTTACTTTTCATTATACCATCGGAAAGCCATCCTATCTACCAAAAACGGCAAATCAAATATTAAGATTTTGTTTATTTTTTCTCAAAGGCAAAAAAGATGCCCGCAAAGCAGGCATCTTCTTTTCCTTTATTTTGCCGCGTCTTCCAGACAGTCGCTCACCGCATCCAGCACCGCCTGTGCAGAATATGTATGGGTATCTGCAACGGTGATGTTTTCCACAGACTGATTCTGCACCACCTGCTGTGCCACCTCTTCCGCAGCATCTTCCACCATAGGATACATGACAGACACCGTTTCCGCTTCATCGGTCACTGTCACATCGGCAATGCGTCCATCTTTGATTTCCACAGAAACGGAAGCGGTTCCCTGCCCCAAAGGCAGTTCTGCCTCATAAGTGCCGTCCCGGTAAAGCCCTGCGGATTCCCCATCTCCCATACGCAGGAAAAAGGTAATCAGTCCCACCAGAATGATAACGCCCAGCACCGCAAACAGGGCTGTTTTCAAAAGCTCGCGCATTTTTACCACTACAAATCTTGTATGCCGCACCCTCTTTTCTCCCTCCAAAACATATCGTTATCTTACCTTATGAAAAAACCTCTGCCGATATGCCTGCCGGGAACTTGTCCTTGCAAAAAATACTGCCCTTTTGTATCATGTAACTAATGAAGGAGGGACAGACATGGCATTACGTTTTCTCATTGGTGCCGCAGGCACCGGAAAAACCGAATACTGTATGAAGGAAATCATCACTGCCCAATCCACCCACAAAGGACGGCAGATTTTTCTGGTACCGGAACAATACACCTCTCAGGCGGAGCGTGACCTGACAGCACGGACAGAGCGCAAAGGCATCCTGACGGCGGAAGTCCTCAGCTTCGGCAGACTGGCACACCAGTTTTTTGCCAAAAATGGACTGAACAGAGCCGTCATTCTGGGAGATGTAGGCAAACAGATGGCATTGCAGAAGATCCTGCTGGAACAGAGGGATGACCTGCCTTATTTCTGCCACATGATGGACAAAAACGGCTTCGTAAGCCGTCTGGGAAAGACCATTACGGAATTTTTCCGCTACCGTGTCACACCGGAACAGCTGGAAACCATGTCCAATCAGGAAGGCCTGTCCCACAGCGTACAGGACAAATGCCGGGATATGGCAAGCATCTCCCGCCGCTATGAGGAATTCCTCTCCGAAACTTATCTGACGGGGGACACCACCCTTTCTCTGCTGGAAGAAAAACTAACTTCCTCCGCCGTTTTCGAAGATACAGAAATCTGGCTGGATGGCTTTTACGGCTTCACGCCACAGGAATACGGTGTCATTGCCCAGCTGCTCCGTCTGTGCAAACGGGTCAGCATTACCCTGCCCATGGACGAACACAGTTATTTCGCTTCTAGTCTGCCTCCTGCCGCACCTTTTTTTGAACCACATCTGACCAAGCAAAAACTGGTTTCTCTGGCAGAAGAAATGGGCATTGCCATGGAATCCCCTGTCTTTTTCAAAGAAAACCATCGGGCAAAAACACTAGCCCTTGCCTTTTTGGAGAAAAACTATTTTTATGGATATTATAAAAAATCTCCCGACCACGAGGGCATCCATATTTGCTCCTGCGCCACAAGGGAATCGGAAATGGCTTACGCCGCAGGACAGATTCTTTCTCTGGTACGGGAAAAGGGCTTGCGTTATCGGGATATTGCCATCGTGACCAACGCCATGTCCGCCTACGAAAAAGGGCTGAAAGGCATTCTGTCAGAAGCTGGCATTCCTTGCTTTGTGGACAGCCGTCGTGACATTGCCTCTCACCCTCTCATTGGGCTGGTGAATAGCCTGCTGGAATGTGTAATATATGACTTCCGATATGAATCTGTTTTCTCCTATCTGAAAACAGGTCTGACCCCTATGGCACAGGAAGACATGGACATTCTGGAAAACTATGTGCTGGCATACGGCATCAAAGGCTATAAATGGAAAAAAGACGTCTGGACATACGGTTTTCAGCCGGGACAGGAAGCAGAACAGGCATACCTCAATGACCTGCGTGCACAGGTCATGACGCCTTTTGCGCCCCTTCTTGCTCTGAAACGGAAGAAAAACCTGCCTTTGCGGGATTGGGTAACGGCTCTCGTTATCCAGCTGGACACTTTAGGCATTGCGGAAAAACTCACTGCTCTTTCCGAAGCAGCCGCAGCCAAAGGCAATGCCGCTAAAGCCGAAGAACACCGGCAAATCTGGCAAATCCTCATGGATGTGCTGCAAAAAGCTGTGGAAATCCTTGGGGATGCGCCTATGTCACTGGACACTTTTGCCCGTATTTTGTCTGCCGGGCTGGAAGAAAGCTCCATGGGGCTCATTCCTCCCACGGCTGACAGCCTGCTGGTAGGGGATATTGAGCGAAGCCGTCTGCCGGACATCAAGGCATTACTGGTTTTAGGCGTCAACGACGGCATTTTGCCCGCTCCTGCGGAAAACACAGGCATTTTCACGGAAACGGAACGGGAAGCCCTGACAGCGGCAGGTATGGAACTTGCCCCTGACGGCAAACGGAAATTATTTGAAGAACAATTCCTCATTTACCGCGGATTGACGAAGCCTTCCCATGCCCTGTATCTCACCTACGCCAACGGCGACACGGAAGGGAAAGCATTGTTCCCATCTTCTCTCATTGCCCGCATTGCAAAGATGTATCCCACATTGATAGAAGAACGGGATGACGCTCTGTCCCTTTCTGCGCTCACACCCGGCGGATGTTTCCACCAGTTAGGGACACAAATGCGCAAACATGTGGAAGAATCCCCCATGGACCCCATGTGGCAGGATATTTACAGTTATTTTCCCACCACACCCCAGTGGCAGCAGCGGCTTTCTCTCCTGCGGCAGGGATTTTCTGTCCATGACAGACGGCAGAAGCTGTCACCCAAAACAGCTAAGAGCCTTTACGGCAAAAATATCCTCTCCAGCGTATCCCGTCTGGAACGGTTTGCCGCCTGCCCATTTGCTTATTTTGCGGAATATGGACTAAAAGCAAGACCACGGCAGTTGTACCAGCTGCGCACACCAGACTTAGGGAATCTGTTCCATCAGGTTTTAGAGCAATTCGCCGCTGCACTGAAAAAAGACGGCATTTCCTGGCAGTCCTTGACCCAGGAAGAAACGGAACGCCGCATGGATGCCGCCGTGGACGAAGCGGCCCCCCATCTGGGAAATGAAATCCTGCTGGATTCCGCAGCCAATCGGTATCTCATCAAGCGATTGAAACGGATTTCCAGACGTGCCGGTTGGACACTGGTGCGCCATATCCAAAGTGGTATGTTTGAGCCTGCTGGCTATGAAGTGGGCTTTGGGCCTCATGAAGCATTGCCGCCCATCGTTATTGGCATGGCCGACGGCAGCAAGCTGATTTTACGCGGGAAAATCGACCGCGTAGACCTGCTGGATGCGGAAGGGAATAAATTTGTGAAAATCATCGACTATAAATCCGGCACGAAAGCCTTTGATTTCCAAGACATTTATTATGGCTTGCAGTTGCAGCTGTTATTATATTTAGACGCTTATCTGAAAAACCACGGAACAGAATCCTACCGCCCCGGCGGCGTATTCTATTTCCGCATCACAGACCCCACCCAAACGGTAACGGAAGAAATGTCTGCCGAAGAAATCGAACATCTTCTTTACAGCAAAATGCAGATGTCCGGTCTGGTGGTGGAAAACGAAACAGTTATCAAAGCCATGGATGAAGTCTTTATTGACCCCGTTAGCGGCGGTATGCGGCTGGGTGCTTCGGACATCATCCCACTGAAATATACCAAAAAAGGAACCCCTACAGCATCCTCCCTGCTGGCGACGGAAGAAGAATACAACGCTCTTATGGCATTTACGGCAAAACGCGCCGCTACCATCGGCGAAAGCATGAAAGCAGGCATCATCACCCCTGCCCCTTATCGGAAACAAAACAGCACCCCTTGTGACTACTGTGTATTTTCTTCCATCTGCCGTTACGAATACAAAGACCGTCCTTATTACCGAAACCTGAAAAAAATCGGCAAAGAGGACTTCTGGGAAAATCTAAATGAAACAGACGAAAGGAAATAACAATGATAATCAGACAGGAAACAACCTCTGACGCTTCTGCCGTCTATGAGCTGGTGAAAACCGCCTTTGCTTCTGCGGAACACAGCGACGGCAACGAGCAGGATCTGGTGGTGCTGCTCCATAAAAGCCCTGCCTTCCAGCCAGCCCTTTCTCTGGTGGCAGAGGAAAATGGAAAAATTATCGGCTATATTCTCTTCTCTGAAATCAAAATCGGAGAAAAAACAGCCATTGCCCCTGCACCGCTGGCAGTACTGCCGGAATACCAAAGAAAAGGCGTTGGGCTTGCCTTACTGGCAGAAGGTCACCGCATTGCCAAAAATCTTGGCTACGGTATCAGTGTCGTGCTGGGCAGCGAAACATACTATCCCAAAGCCGGCTATGTGCCTGCCTCCCATTTTGGCATCGTCTGCCCCTTCGAGGGTGTACCCGACGAAAACTACATGGCACTGCCTTTGCAGGAACCTGCTGGCGAATGGAATGGCACCGTTACCTACGACAAGGCATTTTTTGAAGTATAAAGGAGAACATCATGGATACAAAAGCATTTACTTCCTTTTTGCACAGCAATATTCCACTGACAGAATTTATGGACATTCAGGCGGAAACATACACACCAGAAAAAGTGGTGCTTTCCGTGCCTTTTGCCCAGAATAAAAACGACAAAAATACAGGCTTTGCCGGCAGCATCAGCGCATTGATGACAGTCTGCGGCTGGTCTGTCATGTACGCCAATTTCCATGAACTTCTGCCAAAGGGAAATATCGTGGCACAGAAAACCCAGCTGCGGTACATTGCCCCCATCACCAGCGATTTTCGGGCAGAATGTATCTGCGATGATCCGGAAAGCAAACAGGCTTTGCTGGATTCTTTTGCAGAAAGAGGAAAAGGCAAACTAATCCTCCATATCCAGTGTTTCTGCGGAGATTTGCTGGCAGCAGAAATGGAAGCAACCTACTACATCACAAAATAAATACAAAAAAGCACGAAACTTCTTTCCAGAAATTTCGTGCTTTTCTTTTTCAGATCTATCAGAATTTTTCCCAGTAATGTTTTACACTGCCTTCATCCAGTGCATCCATATAGGAATCAGCGATTTCGAAGATTTCTTCTTCGTCACGGATTTTCAGAGAAACCTGACCGCCATCTACAATGATATCTTTATCTTTGCCTTTGTGGTCTTCCACCCACTGCAAAAATTCTTTTTCCCAGCGTTCTGCTGTCTGTTCTGCCCCTTCATAGCACAGCAATTCGTCTTTTACATTTTCGATCACTTCAGTGATTGGTAATTTCATATTGATTACTCCTTTCCTTCGGGATACGTCAGACCAAAGTGGTCATATCCCCGTTTCGTCACAACTCTGCCCCTTGGTGTCCGCTGGATATAACCCAGCTGGAGCAAATAAGGTTCATATACATCTTCAATGGTTTCGGATTCCTCATTGATGGAGGCTGCCAAAGTATCCAGCCCCACAGGTTTCCCGCCGAATTTATCGATCATTGCCATAAGCATTTTCCGGTCGATATAATCCAGCCCCATTTTATCCACTTCCAATAAATCCAGTGCAAACCGCGCCACTTCTCCAGTGATTTTGCCGTCGTATTTCACTTGGGCAAAGTCCCGGACGCGTTTCAAAAGGCGGTTAGCGATTCTGGGTGTCCCTCTGGAACGGCGGGCAATTTCTTCTGCACCGTCTTCATCCAGTTCCACTTTCAGCACATCTGCCGAGCGCAGCAGAATCACTTTCAGCTGTGCCACGCCATAAGGCTCCAGCCGATGTACCACGCCAAAACGATCCCGCAGTGGCGCTGTCAAAAGCCCGATACGGGTGGTTGCGCCAATGAGTGTAAATTTCGGCAGATCCAGCCGCACAGACCGTGCGCCGGGGCCTTTGCCAATCATAATATCAATGACATAGTCCTCCATGGCAGGATAGAGGATTTCCTCAATCATGCGGTTCAGCCGATGGATTTCGTCAATAAAGAGGATATCCCCTTCTCCAAGGCTGTTGAGCACCGCTGCCATATCCCCCGGACGCTCGATGGCAGGGCCGGAAGTGGTCTTGATCTGCACGCCCATTTCATTGGCAATGATATTGGATAATGTGGTCTTACCAAGTCCCGGTGGGCCGTACAGCAGCACATGATCTAAGGCTTCGCCGCGCTGTTTTGCCGCTTCGATGAACACCCGCAGGTTTTCCTTTACATTCTCCTGCCCGATATAGTTTTCCAAACGCTCCGGCCGCAGTTTCGGTTCCGTATCCCGATCTTCCTCCCGCATGCCGGCAGTCAATATCCGTCTGTCTTCCAATGTTTCCACCTGTTTCTACTCAAAATGTGACCATTTTCTTGAGGGCAGCCTTCAAGATGTCCTCAGTGGTCATGCCTTCCGCTGCCACGCCATTGACAGCCTTTGCCGCTTCGCTGCGGCTGTATCCCAGTGCCGCCAATGCGTCCATAGCTTCAAATTTCGCGCCATTGCTGCCCGTAGGCATCAAATCTTCCGCTTCCATTTCCATGGCAATGGCATCTGCCGTCTGGAATTTATCTTTCAGTTCCAAAATCACCCGCTGGGCCGTCTTTCTGCCGACGCCGGGAGCTTTAGACAATGTTTTCACGTCATCAGAAAGGATGGCAAGAATGATCTCCTGAGGTTTCAGCTGGGACAAAAATCCCAGTGCCCCCTTTGGCCCCACGCCAGTGACGCTGATGAGCCGATGGAACAGCTCCAGTTCTTCTGCCGTGGAAAAACCATAAAGAGAAATGCCGTCTTCCTTTACATTCATGTGGGTATGGATTTTCACCGTTTCTCCCACTTCCGGCAGCACCGAAAGGGTTGCCGCGGAAACAAAAATTTCGTAGCCCAGTCCACTGGCTTCCACGACCACCACGCCGTTTCCCCGGTGCACCAAGGTACCTTTGATATATGAAATCATAGTTTGTCCTCCTGTTTACCCTTTCCATTATAAAGGAGGGCGAAAAAAAGGGCAAGCCCCATCAGAAAATACGTTCGCATTTCTTCTGTGCTGCCCGAAATATTTTTATGCTTCTTCATGTGGTGTGCGAAGGGACAAAAGCAGGACTGTGCCTAAGATCATCGCAAAACCCAGCAAGTCAATCCACTGGAATTTGGAGCCCAGGAACAGGAAAGAAACCACAATGGCTGTCACTGGTTCTACAGTCCCAAGCAGACTGCCCATGAAAGCGCCTACGATGCTGACCCCTTTCAGATACAAGGAGAAAGCAATGGCTGTACCAATGACGATAACACCAAAGATAGCGCCGATGGCTTCCATATCTAAAGGAATCATGTGGTTCCAAGGACGGACAATGGCGCAAAGAATCAAGCCGCCAAAAAACATGCCAAATCCCACAACCACATACACGCCATAATCCCGCAGCAGATTCGCCGCCAACAGATTATAAGCGGCAGCAGCAACGGCGGAGGCCAGACCAAAAAACAACGCCTGTTTTGTCAGCATCATATTATGAATATTCCCATGGGTGCTCAGGAGGAATACCCCTAATATAGCCGAAATAACAGAAATAAGTTCAAATCCTCGGGGCATTTTCAGCCTGCGGATACAAACAAAAGCCAAAATGACCGTTGGTGCCAATGCCTGCAATACTGTTGCCGTACCTGCGTTGGAATACTGCACCGTTACAAAGTATGTATACTGGCAAAACAGCATGCCAAAAACAGAAAATGCCAATAATCTCTTGGCATCTGCGCCTTTATGAAATACTTCATTGAGTTTTTTCCCCTCACGGATATACCCGATAATCAACAGCAAAATACCAGCCGTCAGCAGACGAATAGACACCAGCCAGTTTGCCGTAGCGCCTTTTTCCTGAAACAAAAACTGTGCAAAGCAGCCGGAGACCCCCCAGCACATGCCCCCTGCCAGCGTCAGGAAAATGCCCCGTCTTTTTTCACGATTCCCTTCCATAACTTTTCGTTCCTTTCTTTTGGGTTAGTATATCTATTATACGCCGGAGCACATCACACCTCAAGGATTTTTTCCAATTCCCGCAACAGAAAAAGGGACAGAGCCGCTTTTGAGCTGCTATGTCCCTTTTTTGTATCGTTAGGATTTATGTTGCTTCTGTAGATGCTGTGAATTACAGTACCTGGAAACCTTTTGCTTTGATTGCTTCGATCATCTGTTCGCTGTGTTCTTTGTTTCTTGTTTCAGCAACGATGTCTACAACACATGTGCTTACTGCGATATCCTGTACCATACGGTCGTGGTTTACGCTGAAGATGTTAGCGCCTGTTTCAGCGATAGCTGTCAGCAGCTGTGTCAGCTGACCGGGTTTATCCATAACCATTACGGACAGTTTTGTGATTCTGCCGTTAGCCTGCAGAGCTTTGTCGATGATGCGGTCCAGAACGTTTACGTCAACGTTACCACCGGAGATGATGCAAACAGCTTTTTTGCCTTTGATGTCAACTTTGTTGTACATAGCAGCTGCTACGGAAACAGCACCAGCACCTTCTGCTACCATTTTGTGTTTTTCGATCAGTTTCAGGATAGCGGAAGCGATTTCGTCTTCTGTTACTGTTACAACGCCATCAACATATTTCTGGCACATAGCGAATGTCAGGTCGCCGGGCTGTTTTACAGCGATACCGTCAGCCATTGTGCTTACGGAAGCCAGAGCTTCTGCTTTACCAACGTTCAGAGCGTTCTGCATGGAAGGAGCGCCTGCAGCCTGTACACCATATACTTTGCAGTTAGGGTTGATCTGTTTTACAGCGAAAGCAACGCCGCTGATCAGACCGCCACCACCGATGGGGCACAGAACAACTTCTGCATCTTTAACCTGTTCCATGATTTCCAGACCAACTGTACCCTGACCAGCCATTACGTATTCATCGTTGAAGGGGTGCAGGAATGTGTAGCCTTTTTCCTGCTGCAGCTGTGTAGCTTTTGCAGCAGCATCATCATATACGCCGGGAACCAGCACTACTTCTGCGCCATAGCTTCTTGTAGCTTCTACTTTAGCCATGGGTGCGGATTCGGGCATGCAAATTACAGCAGGGATACCTTTTTTCTGAGCAGCCAGAGCTACGCCCTGAGCGTGGTTACCTGCGGAGCAAGCGATTACACCTTTCTGAGCTTCTGCGTCTGTCAGGCTAGCTGTTTTGAAGTAAGCGCCTCTCAGTTTGAAAGAACCTGTTACCTGCATGTTTTCACATTTGATATAAACATCAGCATCGGGGTTGATGTAAGTGGACTGGAATACGGGTGTTTTTCTAGCTACGCCGTCCAGTACTTTTTTTGCATCCTGCAGCATTTCCATTGTCAACATAAAATATCACTCCTGTTAATTTAAAAGTTTTTAACTCACGGACAATTGTATTTAATTGTCCCTCTCTCATGTACGAGTTAATTATAGTCCTCCTTTTTTCCAACGTCAATACAAATTTGTGATTTTTTTGCCGATTTTCTCGATTTTTTCAGCTTTTTTTGGCTTTTCCCCAATAGAAAACCATCTATCCACCAAGGGTGTACGTCGTGTATACAATCCGCAAAAATTCCCATGTTTACAGGCTCCTGACATTTTTTTCCTGATGGCAAAATACAAGTTTCCACGGGAAACGACCGCATTTTTGTACAAATGTACATACAACCCTTGCCGATAAAATAACAACCTTCTCTTTTATTGCATTTCTGCCAAAACACGGCATCTGAGCCCGGTCATCTGGGCATCATCCAACCACATGGTATAAACCGTAAAAGTTTCTACTGTAATGTCTGCCAGATTTTTCAGGTTCTCAATGACATAAACCCCATGTCTTTCGCAAAAACGGTCTGTCTGCTGATGTTCTTCATGCTCCCGAATGCCGGGACAATCCACGCCAATGAAATGAATCTTCTTTTCCACCAGTTTTTCAATCAAAGAAAGGGAAAGTTTGGGATGATTGGGAAAGTATTCTTTCTCTCCATAGGCATATTCCTCGCTTCTTCCGGTGCGGAATAGAACAAAATCGCCCTCCTGCACCTTTGTCAAGTCAATATCATCCTCTGTCACTTCTGCAATTCCAACGACCTGAAACAAAATCCCACGGGAACGGAAATACTCCAGCGGAATTTTTGTTTTTTCATAGGTATCCAGATGGGTGCCCACATGGCCCATGGCAATATGGGGATTTTCCTTTGTTTTTGCCCATGCAATCATGGGATGATCTGCTGTCAGCATGGTTGTTAAATCCAAAATCATGTTGATTCCTTCTTTCTTCCTAAAAAATAAGAGCACGAAACTGCTATTTCTAAAAGTTTCGCGCTCTTTTCTTCACTTTGTATCAACAGTTATGCGCTTGCGCCTGTATCCTGTTTTTTCTGACGGGAACGGTGCAGGGGCTTTCTGTTTTCGTTATAGATATACTGGGGCTGTGCTTTGCCTTCCACCACATCTTTGGTGATGATGCATTTTTCCACAGTGGTTTCTGTAGGAATTTCGTACATCACAGGGTTGATGAATTCTTCCAAAATGGCTCTCAGACCTCTGGCGCCGGTTTCCCGTTCCATGGCCTTATGAGCAATAGCTCTCAGAGCATCTTCTTCAAATTCCAGAATGACGTCATCCAGTTCAAACAGATATTCATACTGTTTGGTCAATGCGTTTTTGGGTTCTGTCAGGATATGAACGAAAGCATCTTCATCCAGATTATCCAGTGTTACCACAACGGGCAGACGACCGATGAATTCAGGAATCAGACCATATTTCAGCAGATCCTGAGGCATGAGGCTCTGAAGCAGTTCATCGTTTGTTTTATCCAGTTTGCTGTGAACATCTGCGCCAAAACCGATGACTTTGTGACCCATACGGTTCTGAATGATCTTTTCGATGCCGCCAAAAGCGCCGCCGCAGATAAACAGAATGTTTGTGGTGTCAATCTGGATAAATTCCTGATGAGGGTGCTTTCTGCCGCCCTGAGGAGGTACGCTTGCTGTTGTGCCTTCCAGAATTTTCAGCAGTGCCTGCTGTACGCCTTCGCCGCTGACATCACGGGTAATGGATACGTTTTCGGATTTCTTGGTGATCTTATCGATTTCGTCGATATAGATGATACCTCGTTCCGCTTTTTCAATATCATAATCTGCTGCCTGAATCAGTTTCAGCAGGATATTTTCTACGTCTTCACCTACGTAGCCGGCTTCTGTCAAAGAAGTAGCGTCTGCGATGGCGAAAGGCACCTGCAATACTCTTGCCAGTGTCTGTGCCAGCAGGGTTTTACCAGTACCGGTAGGGCCTACCAGCAGGATATTGCTTTTCTGCAGTTCCACATCGTCTGTCTTGGCGTTGCGGAAAATTCTTTTATAGTGGTTGTAAACTGCCACAGACAGTGCCTGTTTCGCTCTGTCCTGACCAATAACATACTGGTCAAGGATTTCCTTGATCTGCTTGGGCTTGGGCAGTTCTTTCACTTCGTCCTCTTTTGCGAGGGTTTCGTATTCTTCATCAATAATATCTGCGCAAAGGTCGATACATTCGTCACAGATATACACATTGGGGCCGGCAATCAGTTTTTTTACCTGATCCTGTGTTTTGCCGCAAAAGGAACACCGTAATTTGTTGGTTTCATCGTTTTTACCGGTCATTCCATTCTCACTCCTTTGTCTGAGGCTTTGTGATGACAGCGTCGATGAGGCCATATTCTTTTGCTTCTTCTGCTGTCATAAAGTTATCCCGTTCTGTGTCACGGGCGATTTCATCAAAGGATTTGCCTGTATTTGCTGCCAGAATTTCATTCAGTTTCTTTTTGGTACGCAGGATGTTTTCCGCGTGAATCTGAATGTCTGTTGCCTGACCTCTTGCGCCGCCGCTGGGCTGGTGAATCATGACTTCTGCGTTAGGCAGAGCGTAACGTTTGCCTTTTGCGCCGCCTGCCAGCAGGAACGCGCCCATGCTTGCTGCCATACCGATGCAGATGGTGGATACATCGGGACGGATATACTGCATGGTGTCATAGATTGCCATACCTGCGGTTACGGAGCCGCCGGGGCTGTTGATATACAGGTTGATATCCTTATCGGGATCTTCCGCAGCCAGGTAAAGCAGCTGTGCAACAACCAGACTGGCTGTTACATCGTTGACTTCCTCGCCCAGGAAAATGATTCTGTCTTTTAACAGTCTAGAATAAATGTCATAAGAACGTTCGCCGTGGTTGGTCTGATCCACGACCATAGGTACTAAACTCATTCGCAATCCCTCCTGTTTCGTTCTTTTTGATATGAAACAGGCACAGTATCCTGTGCCTGTTTCCATTCACGCAATTTGATTTGCGAATCTTACTTTTCGGGTTCTGTTACGATTGCTGTATCTTCGATCAGCTTCATAGCAGCTCTTACCAGCATATCCTGTTTCAGAGCTTCTTTGTCTTCGTCTTTCATCATTTCCAGCATTACTTTGCCGTCGATGCCGTAGCTTTCGCCATATTTTACAACTTCTGCATCCAGATCTTCCTGAGAGATTGTCAGGTTTTCTTCTTTTGCGATCTGTTCCAGCATCAGTCTAGCATCTACGCTCTTCATGCTTGTGTCTTTGAATGTTTCTCTCATAGCTTCTTCGGATGTGCCCATGTACTGATAGTAGATATCCATGGTCAGACCCTGCTGTACGATGTTCTGTTCGAATTCTCTCATCATGCTGTTGATTTTGTTATCGTACATAACCTGAGGTACTTCCATTGTGCAGTTAGCTACTGCTGCATCCAGCAGTTTGTCGCCCTGCAGCTGTTTTGCTCTTTCTACTTTGTCTTTTGCCAGTTTGCCCGCGATGCTTGCTCTGTATTCATCCATTGTGGAGAATTCGGAAACATCTTCTGCAAATGCGTCATTCAGTTCAGGCAGTTCTTTTGCTGTGATGCCTTTCAGTTCGATAGCGAATACTGCTGCTTTGCCAGCCAGTTCAGGTGCATGGTAAGCTTCGGGGAAAGTTACGTTGATGTCGAATTTTTCGCCGATGCTGTGACCAACGATCTGATCTTCGAAACCTTCGATGAAGGAATGAGAACCCAGTTCCAGATCATGTTCGTCGGATTTGCCGCCTTCGAAAGGAACACCGTCAACGCTGCCTTCGTAGCTGATTTTTGCAACATCGCCCATCTGAGCGGGTCTGTCTGTTACTTCTACCAGTCTAGCGTTCTGTTTCTGAACTTTTTCCAGTTCTTTTGTGATTTCTTCGTCTGTTACTTCTGTAGAAACTTTTTCTACAGTCAGACCTTTGTACTGACCCAGAGTTACTTCGGGTTTTACAGTTACATCAATGATGAATTTGATGCCTTTTGCTTTGTCGATGTATTCAACATCCAGAGTAGGAGCGGAAACAACGTCCAGATCCAGTTCTTTGATTGCTGCCATGTATTCATCGGGGAAGATGTGGTTGATTGCATCTTCGTAGAAGAAGTTTTCGCCGTACTGTGCTTCGATGAGCTTTCTGGGTACTTTACCTTTTCTGAAACCGGGCAGAGAGATCTGGTTTTTGTTTTTGTTGTAAGCGAAAGCCAGACCTGTTTCCAGTGTTTCAGGGCTTACTTCGAAAGAAAATTTTACTTCTGTTTTTTCTTTGCTGATCAATGTTGCATTATTCATGGTTAGAAGTTCCTCCTTAAAAAATATCTGTATCTGACAACTTCATTTTTTCTGTTTTGTTTGCTGTCATTTTTCCGGCAGTCCTTGAAAACTGCACAATCAAAGCATATTATAACACAGCAAAATCCGAAAATCTACTGCTATTTATAAAAAATCCCTTTGTTTTCGGGAAAAAAGCGTCAAATGATTTCCCTTTCGGCAAAAATCAGCTCCGCCTCTGTATTTTTTTCCATAAAATCCAGCACATGTTGCACCATGCTGTCCGCGTGGCGGCTTTCGTTGGTAACACATGCAAAGCCGATGGTCAACAGTTTATGGTTATCCTGATTGTCCACTTCCGCAATGGAAATATTGAATTTGTGCCGAGTCTTTTCCATAAGGCTTTTAAGCACCATCCGCTTTTCCTTCAGGCTGGTGACCCATTCCGCCCGAAAAGTCACTTCACAGGTACCAATGATCATTTCCATCATCCTCTCTGACGCTGATTTTTTATACATGGTATACCATAACCCATGTGTCCGCCTGTTCTCTGACGATTGCAAATCCCAACCGTTCATACAGTCTATGAGCAGGATTTTCTTTCTGAACGGAAAGAGAAATCCCCGGCAGGTTCCTTTGTTTGATTGCTTCCAAAAACTTCTTCAAGAGAACTGTACCGATGCCTTTTCCCCGAAAGGACGGCAAAAGGGAAACTGCCAACTCCGGCATATTCTCCACACTGCCGTATCCCTGCAAATATCTGCACCATGCGGCACCAATGACCTGCGTTCCTTGTACCGCACACAGACAGAAATCTCCGTCTTTGCCAAAATCCGCAATATAGGGCTGCAATTCTGGCAACTCTACCACTTCTCTTGGCGGTGGTGTTGCGCCCGGCGGCAGAAAAATGGCTTCATAGAGAAAATCCGCCAGCAGGGGATATTCTGACACCTCCATGGGACGAAATTCAATTTCTTCCAGAAAGTTCCCGCAGTTTTTCCTGCAATTTTCCATAGGCTTCCTCCACATCTGTCACAGAAAGCACTGTCTGCTCCATGGGACACATGCCGTCTTTCTTCCGATTGATGATATAAGGTACTTTTGTTCCATAAGAAACAGCAATGCCGCTGTTTTGCAGCGTTTCCAAAGCATGCTCGCTGATGATTTTGGCATAGAGATATTTTGCGCCGCCTTTGCGGAGAAGAAATGCTGCCGCTTTCCCAATGACCTGATCAGCCACCGCCGCTCCCTGCAAAAAGTCGGGGCACTCTGCCAAAATCTCCATCATAGGGGCAATACCTTTTTTCTGTGATGTTTTTTTCTCACCGCAACTGGAAACTGCCGCAAAGGTCACGCCTTCCGCCTCCAGTGCTTTTTTCGCCTGTTCCAGTAAATCCAAGTGTTTCTCTCCTTTTATTTCCAAATGCGTTCGTCGAAATCTTTCTGCACCTTCTGCAAATCCATGGGGATATTGATTTTCTGAGGGCAATTTACCATACATTTCCCGCAGGAAATACAGCTGGTGGGTTTTTCGCTTTCTGCCTTGCCTTCCCAACCGAAGCGCACGCTTTCGTAACGCTGATACATATGATACGTATTCCACAGCTTAAAGTTCCCGGGAATATCCACACCATGAGGACAAGGCATACAGTAGCGGCATCCGGTACAGCCATTCTGTACACGCGCCCGCAGTGCCGCCGCCGTATTGGCAATGGCAACTTCTTCTCTGATATTGAGCGGACGGAAAGGAGAAAATGTTTTGATGTTATCCTCCACCTGTTCCATAGTGCTCATACCGCTGAGGATAACTTTCACATTAGGCAAGCTGCCCACATACCGCAGAGCGTAAGAAGCTATGGATGCTTTTTCATCCAGCGCATGGAATTTGGCGTTCAAATCTTCAGAAAAGTTTGCCAGCGCACCGCCGCGGACAGGTTCCATAATCACCAGAGGCACGCCCAGTTTTTCCGCCAGACGATAGCCCTTCATGCCAGCCTGTTCTTCTGTATCCATATAGTTCAGCTGAATCTGGCAGAAATCCCATTTCCGATACCGTATGATTTCCTCGAAAACTTCATAATCATCGTGGAAAGAGAAACCGATGTAGCGGATTTTGCCTTCTTCCCGCAGCTGTTCCAGCACAGGAATCACACCCTGTTCCACCAGTTTTTCCCATCTTTCCCGATTCAATGCATGAAGCAGATAAAAATCTACATAATCTGTCCGCAGGCGGGAAAGCTGTTCCATACATACTCTTCTGGCATCTTCTCCATCTTTCAGTATCCAAACAGGCAGTTTCGTTGCCAGATAAAATGAGTTTCTGTCCCGTTTTTCCAGCACTTTACCCACAAAAGGCTCACTGGCGCCGTCATGGTAGAAATACGCTGTATCCACATAAGTCACCCCATGGTCAAGGGCATAGTTCAGCATTTTTTCCGCTTCCGCTTCATTGATGCTGCCATCTTCCAAAGTAGGAAAACGCATACAGCCAAAACCCAACATAGACGGCTCTGCGCCGATATTTTCCATTTTTCTTTTTTCCATCTGAAAAAATCCCTCCTGACATAAAATCTGTCAAAATGCTTTAACAGCATACTATCATATTCCCACTGGTTTTGCACGCAAAAACGCAGGGAATCCCCCTGCGCTTTTCATGAACTAACCAATTGTTTCCATGTATTCCAGCCATTGTTTTTGCAAGACTTCTTTTTGCTGGCGGATGCTTTCTGCCCTTTGGCGCAAAGATTTACAAATCATTTCCGTCTGTTCGTAGAGCCGTTCCATTTCTGCCTGACAGTCCACAATATCCACCTGCACCAGTGCGTCTATGACAAAGCCATCCAGCAGAAAATCCGCGACAAAGAGGTCATTTCCCCACTCTTCGTAGGAGATTTTACTGACAACAGGGGTCTCCCGGAATTTCTTCCGAAAATATCCCAAGATCACATCCAGCTCCGCCAGTGCTTTTCTGGTTTCCTCCATTCGCTCCCGCTTCAGGGCGCTGGAAATCGAGCTGCCTCCAATCAAGTCCATCCGTCCCCAGTTACGGGCAGACTGCAATATTTCCATGATATGGTGAAGCTGCCACCGCAGGGCATTTCCCAGCTGCAAAACGTCTGTCACTTCTATGGATTCCGTTTCCAAATTCCCCAGCTTTTCTTCCAAATCTGAAAATCCTGTTTGCACGCCTGCCGCTTCCATCTGGGCTGCCTTTTCTTTCAAAGCAGTTTCATATTTTTCTTTACTGCCGCGGAGCCGCCGTGCCTCCTGATCCACAAATTGGAGTTCTTTTTCCACTTTCTCCAGAACCTTTTGGGCTTCTTCCAGCCGCAAAGCCGCTTCTTTGGCTTCTCTCCGCTCTTTTTCCAAGTTTTTCTGTTTCGTACCGGACAGAGAAGACAGTATGGAGGTCATGGTCAACCCTTTCAAATCTTGCACATCCTGAACTTCTCGGTTGTGCTCCACGGACAATTCCAGCATTTTTTCTTCCAGCTGTTTCCGCTGTGCCCGCAGTTCTTCTCTTTTCTTGCACAGCATTTCTTCCATATGGCAGTTTTCACGCAATTCCCACAAATTCTGTTCCATACGAATCCCTCATTTCACAGCTGTTCCATATGTGTCTGCCATTCCTGCCGCAATTGCTCTTTTTTCTTCTGATTTTCCTCTTTACGCTGCTGGATGCTTTCACAGACGCGCTCTATTTCCTTTTCCAGACGCCGCATATTAGAAAGGCTTTCTGTAATTTCCTGCTGCACCAGATAATCAATAATAAATCCATCGAACAAATAATCCATCATAGACCATTCTGTGCCAAATTTATCGGCACCCACTGTATCCGCTCCGGCAATGTCAGACAGTTCTGCACGGAATTTTCTGAGAAGATATTCGATTTCTGTCATAGCGTTTTTCGCCTGATTCATCCGGTCACGTTTCATCATGGTCGTCATCATGCCGCCGCCCATCATATCCACAACGCCCCAGTTCTCTGCAGAATCCAGCGCATTCAAGGCGTTTTCCACTTGGAAATGCACATCTCTGCCTGCATCCAGTGCTTCCTGTAATTCTTTGTCATCAGCTTCCAGTTTGCCAATTTCCTGTTGCAGCTGCAAAAAGCCGGTATCCTGCCCCATGGCTTCCAGTTCTGCAGCTCGTTCTTCCAGTGCTTTCTGATACTTGATTTCACATCCCTGCAAACGAAAAAGTTCGTCCCTGTTTTTTCGGATTTCTTCTTCCAGTTTTTGAAAGGCACTGTCCGCAGCTTCCTTTTGCAGCAAAGCCTCTTGGGCTTCCTGACGTTCCTTTTCCAGCTGTTCTTCTTTCCTGCCGGAAAGGGCAGAAAAAATCCCCGCCAGACTGATGCCTTCCAGCTTGTCCACATCTTTTTGTTCTTCCTGCCAACGCTGTGTACTGGCGTCCAATTCCTCTTTCAATTTCCGCCGCTGTTCACAGAGTGCCTCCTGTTTCCGTTCCAAAGCTGCTTTACGATGTACCTGCTGTTGCAATTCCTGCCAATACTGTTCCATATGCATCCCCCATTTTTACAACTGTGCCACCTGTTCCTGCCACCGTTTCTGCAAAGCCGTCTGTTCTTCCCGGGTACTCCGCAGTTCTCCCAGAATCACCCGTTCTTTTTCTTCCAGCACACCACTGAAATTATGCAGGCGGGCAAGAGCCATTTCGATTTCATCCTGCACAGACCAGTCGATGAGGATATTATCCAGAAAAATATCCCAGCCGCGCTGTCTTCTGGCTTCCTGCAAATGGTCCTGCGCTGCCAAAAGCTGTTTGTCCTCCACATCTCTGGCACGTTTGACAGCTTCCTGTAAGCCCATCATGGCTTCTTTGGCTTTCTGCACCCGTTCCTGCTTCAAATAAGAACTGAGCAGACTGCCTCTGCCTGCATCCCAGCGGCCGTATCCTGCGGCATCCTCCAAAATGCCCAGTACGTTTCTGACTTCCCAGCGTACGTCTGCAATCCGATTTCTTTTTTCCAGCAAAGCCCGTTCCTGTTCTTCCAGACTGTGAATCTGCGCCTGCAAAGCCTTCATGCCGCTGTCTGTGCCTGCTGCTTCCAATTCCTCTGCCCGCTGGATGATATAAGCTTCATACCGGGTTTGACTGCCGCTCAATTCGCCAATGCGTTTATCCATCTGCCGCAAAGTATCCTCCATCTGGGCAATTTCCTGTTGTACCTTCTGATACTTTGCCTCCGCCTGAGCAGCTTGTGCCTGTTCCTGTGCCAGTGTTTCTTCATATTTGCCTGTGGCTTTCGTAAAGAGGTTTCGCGCACCTCCCTGTTCCATCCGCGCCACATCTTCCAGTTCTTTCTGCCGCAGCACCGCCAGTTCCCTTTCGTAGCTGCAAAGGCTTCTATATTCCACTTCCAGACTATCCCGCTTCCGGCGCAAAGTCTGTTCTTCTTCCATTTCCGCCTGCAATGCGCGCAGCCGTTCATCCATACCAGACACCCCCTTCTGACAAAAACTATTTTTTCCATCATATCATAAAACCGCATAGAAAAGTGTTCCATCGCCCCAGAAAATTCTTACGAATGTTTTAAAAACAAAAAAAAGAGAGCATCCAAAAGATACTCTCTGAAACAGCGCGAGACGAGATTCGAACTCGCGACCCTCGCCTTGGCAAGGCGATGCTCTAC
>NZ_CAJMDQ010000043.1 GCF_905212195.1 uncultured Anaerotignum sp.
GGGTGGGATTCGAACCCACGGCCCCTTTCGGAGTCACTGGTTTTCAAGACCAGCTCCTTAAACCACTCGGACACCTCTCCATACTGATTTAGTTTGCTTTTCTTGAGCAGCGAAACCTTTGTTATTATACTTCGTTGTGTTTTGTTTGTCAACACTTTTTTTGAAGTTTTTTTATTTTTCTTTTTTGCTGTTTCGTGTTTTCCGAAGCAGTGGTGTTAGTATATCCCAAAATAACCTCCCTGTCAACACCTTTTTTGAAATTTTTTTCATTTTTTTCATATTCTTTTAACATTCCTTGAAAAATCAGCATTTTCTCGGCTTTCCGCAAACTTTTTCATACTTTGTGGTTTTTCTCGCTTAAGAATGGTACAATAAAGGAAATGGTTTTACAGTTTCTTTATACTGTCAAAACATTTTCCAAACAAAGAAAGGAGTTCTTCTATATTATGAAGTCAGTTAGCGAACGTTTTTTAACATATATCAAACAGCCCACAACCTCAGATGAGAATTCTTCTGCCATTCCCAGCACAAAGCAGCAGCTTATTTTCGGAGATTTTCTGGTAAAGGAATGTCAGGCCATCGGATTAGCAGATGCCTCTATGGATCGTCACGGCTATGTCATGGCAACTTTGCCCGCAACAGATCCCAACGCTCCTACCATTGGCTTTATTGCCCATATGGATACCAGCCCTGATGCCAAAGGCGATGGTATCATGCCTCATATCGTTCATCATTATGATGGTGAAACCATTCAGCTCAATGGCATTTCCCTCTCTCCTGATGAATTTCCAGATTTGAAGAATTATATTGGAGATACGCTGATCACCACTGACGGCACAACCCTTCTGGGTGCCGATGACAAAGCCGGCATTGCAGAAATCCTCTCCGCCATGGAATATCTCATGACCCATCCCGAAATTCCTCACGGCAAAATCCGTATTGCATTTACACCTGACGAAGAAATCGGCGCAGGTGCTGACCATTTTGATGTGAAAAAATTCGGCGCTGACTTTGCCTATACTCTGGACGGCGGCAAAATCGGTGAATTGGAATATGAAAACTTTAACGCTGCCCAGGCAGTCATCCATATCAAAGGCCGCAGCGTTCATCCCGGTACAGCAAAGAACATCATGCAGAATGCCGCACTGATCGGTACAGAAATCGCTTCTCTGCTTCCAGAAAAAGAAATCCCTTCCAAAACAGAGGGCTACGAAGGCTTCTTCCATCTTTGTTCTTTTGAAGGCAATGTATCTGAAGCAACGCTGACTTATATCATCCGTGATTTTAATTCAGAAACTTTTGCCCACAGAAAAAATCTCATCCAGCTCATTGTAGAACGGAAAAACATTCAGTACCCCAATGCCATCACACTGGAATTGAAAGATCAGTACTATAATATGGCATCCAAAATTGCTGACTGTATGGAAATTGTAGATCTGGCAAAACAGGCTATGGAAGCCTGCGGCATCACCCCCATTGTGCAGCCCATCCGCGGCGGTACCGATGGTGCGCGTCTGTCCTTTATGGGACTTCCCTGCCCCAACCTCTTTGCCGGCGGGCATAATTTCCATGGGCCTTATGAATACATTCCCGTTTCCTCTATGGAAAAAGCAGTGGAAATGATTGTAAAAATTGCAGAATTAAGTTGTGGGGTTGACTTTCAAAAAAAGTTGTGATAGGATAGGCTCATAAATAAGCAAAACAGCGATGATTGAGTATATGGGCAAAGCTGGTTACAGCCGCAGAGAGCAGTCCGGTTGGTGAAAGGATTGCAGCACAGTATTTGTAAATTACGCCTCATGAGCTTTGTGCAGGAAATGGCACAACGGTTGTCTACCGTTACCCAGACCGAAAGATGTTTGTCTTTTCGTTATGATAAACATGAATTAAGGTGGTACCACGGGTTCTCTCGTCCTTTCGACGAAAGAACCCTTTTTTATTTGCAGAAAGCCTTCGCTGAAATACAAACCAATAAAAAGAAAGGGTGTTTTCTCATGAATGCTTACGAAGTTCTGAAAGAAAGAGGTTTTATTGAACAGCTGACACACGAAGATGAAATCAAAGAATTGTTTGAAAAAGGCGGCGTGACATTTTATATCGGTATCGACCCTACTGCAGACAGCCTTCATGTAGGTCACTTCCTGACAGTTATGGCAATGGCACACATGCAGCGCTGCGGCAACCGTCCTATCTGCCTGATGGGCGGCGGCACAGGTATGATCGGTGACCCCTCTGGCAAAGCTGATATGCGTAAAATGATGACCGTAGAAACCATCGACCATAACGTTGCCTGCATCAAAAAACAGCTATCTCACTTCATCAAATTTGACGAAGAAAACGGCGGCGCCATCATTGCAAACAACGCAGATTGGCTGAGAAACCTGAACTATATCGAATTCCTTCGTGACGTTGGCGTACACTTCTCCGTAAACCGTATGCTGGCTGCTGACTGCTTCAAAATCCGTATGGAAAAAGAAGCTGGTCTGTCCTTCCTGGAATTCAACTACATGATCATGCAGGGCTACGACTTCTACGAACTGAACAGAAGATACGACTGCGTACTGCAGATGGGTGGTAATGACCAGTGGTCCAACATCATTGCCGGCGTAGAACTGATCCGTCGTAAAACAGGCAAACCTGCTTACGGCATGACATTCAAACTCCTGACAAACAGTGAAGGCGTAAAAATGGGCAAAACCGTCAGCGGTGCTGTATGGCTTGACCCTGAAAAAACATCTCCTTACGAATTCTACCAGTACTGGAGAAACGTGGGCGATAAAGACGTTGAAAAATGTCTGGCTCTGCTGACATTCCTGCCTATGGATGAAGTACGTCGTCTGGGCGCACTGGAAGGCAGCGAAATCAACAAAGCAAAAGAAGTTCTGGCATTCGAACTGACTAAGATCGTTCACGGAGAAGAAGAAGCAACCAAAGCACAGGAAGCTGCAAGAGCTCTGTTCGGCAAAGGTTCCGCTGCTGGTTCCGCCCCTACTACAGAACTGCCTGCTGCTGACTTCGCAGAAGGTATGGATATCCTGACACTGCTGACCACCATCGGCGTTGTTCCTTCCCGTTCCGAAGGCAGACGTGCAGTACAGCAGGGCGGCGTAAAAGTGGCTGAAAAACCTGTAACAGATGTTGACTTCAAAGTAACTGCAGATCTGTTCACAGATGGCAAACTGCTGGTACAGAAAGGCAAAAAAACATTCCACAATGTTGTTTTGAAATAAGTGTTAATACTTCCATTCCAATAATACAAAAACGTCGGAAATGTTTCTTTCATAGAAACATTTTCCGACGTTTTTGTTTTTAATCGATCATATAACCTGCTTTTCGCAGGGCTTCCAATCCTTTTTCCAATTGATTTTCTTTCAAAAGAATATAATCCGTCTGATATGTAGATACTGCAAAAATCCCCACACCAGCCTCAGCCAGCACACTGGAAATACGAGATAATATGCCAATCAACGAAAATTCCAACGCCCCCGCAACGCGGAACGCCCGCCATCCGTCTTCTCTTTCCAGTGTTTCTTCCGGCACATACTCTGTCAGACACACCAGAGAAAATTCCCTGTCGGTCTTTGCCGCAAAACAAAAAGGCTGTGTCCAATCCACCTTTGCCCCATCACTGACACAGCATACAGTAAATGCATATGGCAGCACTTCCAGCTGTTCCCCCACTTTTTCTTCCAATAAATACTGCTCCAATTCTGCCACGCTGTCAACCAGATAAGTTGCCCCTGCCTCTTTTAACTGCTCCTCTGTGCGGAATCCCCAAGTAACGCTGACACAATCCATGCCAGCAGCCTTTGCTGTTGCCAAATCCACTTCTGTATCCCCCACATACAGACAATCCTTCAAGGATACCTCCAGCTTTTCTGCTGCCGCTTCCACCATATCTCCTGCCGGTTTGGGACGCAGACCATTGCCTTCCCCTACTGCCAGATCAACAGCATCTCCAAAATATTTTTCACATAAACCTTTCACAGCCCCATCAAATTTATTGGATACCACTGCCGTTTTCACACCAGCCTGCCGCAAATCCCGCAGCAGCTGCAAAACGCCGTCAAAAGGCTTTGTTTTGATTTCCATATGTTCCTTATAATAAGCCTTATATTCTTCCAGACAAGTTTCAAAATCTTCCAGCGGTTCTCCTGCCGCCAATTTCAGATACACAGCACTGCCGTTCCCCAAAAAGGCCGCCGCTTCCTCTCTTGTCCGTTCTTTTCTCCCATATCTGCGTAAAATCTCGTTCATGCTGTCTGTCAGATCATCCAGTGTATCCAACAGTGTGCCATCCAGATCAAAAATCACTGCCTGATATTTCATCTTCATTCGCCTTCTCCCTTTCAAAGATTTTTGCAACAAAAAAAGCCCCCGCATTTGCGAGGGCGAAAAGCTACTGACGGGACTTGAACCCGTGACCTCCGCCTTACCAAGGCGACGCTCTACCTACTGAGCCACAGTAGCATAGGAAGAATCTACTTCTTCCGTCAGCTTTTATATACTATCACACAGATTCTATTCCGTCAAGATTTTTTTTTAAAACAAATTTTTCCAGTTTTTTCTTCACCCGCTGAAGGGCATTATCAATGGATTTTTCCGGTTTATCCAGCATATTGGCAATCTCAAAATAGCTTCTGCCCTGTAAATATAATGTCAGTACACGACTTTCGAAACTGCTGAGATTCTTCTCCATCTGGTTTTCCAGAAAGTTTTTGTTTTCCTGTCCAATGAGCAGGGCTTCCGGGTTCAGAAGTTCCCCTTCCTGAAGCAGATCCAGATAGGTTTCTTCGGAATCCTCCTCAAACACAGGCTTATTCAATGAGATATAAGAATTCAATGGCTGATGCTTCTGTCTGGTTGCCGCCTTAATGGCAGTAATCATCTGACGATTGATGCACAGCTCCGCAAAACTGCGGAAAGAAGCATTCTTTTCCTTATCATAATCCCGAATGGCTTTATACAGTCCGATCATGCCCTCCTGTATGATGTCCTCTGTATCCGCGCCAATGAGAAAATAAGCCCGGGACTTTGCCTTCACCAGGGGTTTATATTTGTCCAACAGGCGTGCTTCCGCCTCATTATCCCCGCTCTGTGCCTGATGCACCAGCAGTTCATCCTGTTGGGTGTTTGCAGTTTGTTCTGTTCTTTCACTTATCATATAAATCCTCTGTTCTCCTTACTTCTGCCGCCGTAAATTCTCCAGCCAATTAAGCGCTTCCTCATCCAGATTATCGGCGAGCATATTGTTTTTGGGCGGTCTGTTTTCGATGTACTGCCGGCGCAGTTCTGTTTCCGCCTGATGCACCTGATTATGCAGTTCTTTGGCACTCATGCGCACAGCTCCCTGACCGGAAATGATAATCTGTTCCAGTCCATCGGTGGTTGCCACCCGCACCCGATAATGCTTCGGCATGGATGTTACCACTCGTTCGATGTAATGATCCGCCGTTTCCGCTTCTTTTGTATACACCACATAAATATTATGATACTTCGATACAGAGCCAGGATTGCCCTTGACCAGATACGCGTCAAAAACGACGATAATGGTCGCTTTCTGTACACCTTTATAATTGGAAAGGGTATCAATGAGCTTTACCCTTGCACTTTCCAGACTGACATCTTCCATCAATTCCCGCAGCTCGTCCCATGCGTGGATGATGTTATAGCCGTCTACCAGCAAAAAATCCTCCTGCAACGGCAATCCCCTCCCTTCTCATCGTAACATCATATCATATAACATTAGAAATTGCAAAAGATTCTTCTTTTCCGCAAAATCCGTCAAATCTTAAAATCTTCTCTGTCTTACTACTTCATACATGAGCAGTGCAGCCGCTACGGAAGCATTCAAAGAAGAAATTTTCCCGTACATGGGAATAGATGCTGTAAAGTCACAATTTTCTTTCACCAGACGGCTGACGCCATCGCCTTCACTGCCAATAACCAATGCCAGAGGGCCTTTCATGTTGGTATCGAAATGATCCAGACCTTTCATATCAGCGCATGCTATCCACAGACCTTCTTTTTTCAGATATTCCATGGTCTGTACAATATTTGTCACTCTTGCCACAGGCATATATTCAATGGCACCGGCAGAAGTTTTCCCAACAGTCGCATTCAGACCAACAGAACGACGTTTGGGAATGATAACCCCGTGAACACCGGCACATTCTGCTGTACGCAAAATAGCGCCCAGATTATGAGGGTCAGTGATGCCATCCAGCAGCAGCACAAAAGGATCTTCTCCTTTTTCTTTTGCCGCAGTCAGAATATCTTCTACTTCCACATAGTCATGAGCAGAAACCAGCGCGATTACGCCCTGATGATTTTTTGTCTGGGAAATTTCGTCCAGTTTCTGGCGGCTTACTTCCTGAATGACTACGCCTTTTTCTACCGCCATAGCAATGATTCGTTTGATTGTGCCTTCCACATTGCCCTTTGCCACCATAATTTTTTCAATATCTCTGCCGCTTCTCAGGACTTCCAGAATGGCGTTTCTGCCTTCCAGCTGGTTTTCATTGATTTCTCTGTCCATTTCCCGTTCTTCTCTGGCAGTATGGAAAGGCTTGCGGCCTTTGCGTTCTTCACCGTTTCTGCCTCCGGGTCTTTTTTCTTTCCATTCCCGTTCATTTCGTCTTTTTTCCACGGAATAACCTCCTGTTTTTCTCTTTTTTCCAACACAGCAAAAAGCCGATGTGCAAAATCAGTGCATCGGCTTCTATTTTTATTTCTCTATTAATTCTGCCATACCCAGACGGAATAAGTCAATGGCTCTTTCCATTTTTCCATCCAGATACAGATAACCGAATACCGCTTCTACCCCCGTTGCGTGGCGGTAGTCCATCAAATCGGCGTTCTTCGGCGTGGTGTAGGACTTCGCGTTGCGCCCTCTGCGGAACACAGCCGCTTCCTCCTCCGTCAATTCCTCAGCCACACGGAAATAAAATTCCGCCTGTGCTTTTGCATTGACCATATCTCTTGCGGTTTTATGCAAACGGTTCACCGGCGCATTCCCCCCTGTCAAAACAGTGGTGCGCACCAGCATTTCATAAACCGCATCTCCTATATAAGCCAGCGCCAAAGGGGACAGCTCCTTTGGATTGACTGTCCCCTTCTGACCCAGCATTAAGTCCAATGCCTGTAAGTTCATAATTAACCTCTGAACCACTGTACGCCCTGACGGGTATCTTTGATTGTGATGCCCATAGCTGCCAGTTCGTCACGGATTGCGTCTGCTGTTGCAAAGTCTTTTGCTTTCTTTGCTTCTGCTCTCTTTGCGATGAGTTCTTCGATTTTTGCTGTTTCTTCATCGGATACAGCATCTTCTTTCAGTTCTGCTACACCCAGTACGCCGCACAGGTGATCCAGCATATCCTGAATCTTTTCTGCGTATTCTTTGGAAACGCCAGCTTTTACTGCGATGTTGCTGAAACGAACCAATTCATAAATAACGGAAATAGCGTCAGCTGTGTTAAAGTCATCGTCCATAGCTGCTTCGAACTGTTCTTTATATTTTTCCAGTTCTGCTGCCTGTGCAGTTTCTTCTGCTGTCATTTTTGTATCAGCACTGTTTTTGATATAGAAATCCAGTTCTTTTCTTGCGTTTTTGATTCTTTCCAGACCATTCTGGCAAGCCTGCATCAGATCTCTGCTGAAGTTGATGGGGCTTCTGTAATGACCGTTCAGAATGAAGAAACGGATTACTTCATAAGGGAACTGTGCCGCAATATCTCTTACGGTGAAGAAGTTGCCCAGAGATTTGGACATTTTTTCGTTGTCAACAGTAATGAAACCGTTGTGCAGCCAATATTTTGCAAACTGGCAGCCGTTAGCAGCTTCACTCTGTGCGATTTCGTTTTCATGGTGAGGGAAAATCAGGTCTTCGCCGCCGGCATGGATGTCGATGGTGTCACCCAGATGATGTTTTGCCATAACGGAGCATTCAATGTGCCAACCGGGTCTGCCTTCGCCCCAAGGAGAAGTCCAGCTGGGTTCGCCTTCTTTTTTAGGTTTCCACAGTACGAAGTCTGTAGGATTTTTCTTAGCGTCGTCGATAGCTACACGTTCGCTGGCACCAGCAATCAGTTCATCCAGATTCTTTTTGGACAGTTTGCCGTATTCAGGGAATTTCTTTGTATCATAGTAAACAGTACCGTTGTCTTCATAAGCAAAGCCTTTGTCGATCAAAGTCTGTACCATGGCAATGATGCCGTCCATTTCCTGTGTTACACGAGGGTGTACGGTAGCACGTTTTACATTCAGGCCATCAGCATCATGGAATGCTTCTTCAATGTAACGGTTGGAGATTGCTTCCATTGTGCTGCCTTCTTTGTTTGCACGATTGATGATCTTGTCGTCAACGTCTGTGAAGTTCTGAACGTAAGTAACGTCATAACCTTTGTATTCCAGGTATCTTCTTACAGTATCAAATACAACGTAAGGGCGAGCGTTACCGATATGGATATAGTCATATACAGTAGGGCCGCAAACGTACATTTTTACTTTGCCTTCCTCGCGGGGAATGAATTCTTCTTTCTGTCTTGTCAGTGTATTATATACTTTCATGGTCGTTCATCCTTCCTTTATTGAACCATATTTTTCTAAGTTACATTATATCACAAAAACGGGTTCTGCAAGCATATTTTCCATAATTCTTCCGTTTTCTTTTTCATTTCTCAAACTGCATGTTTTTTTGCCTTTGTAAATTCAGAAGGGTCTGTGGGTTTGATGCGCATACCGTCTTTTCTTACAATCTTTGTGGGAGAGCCAACAGCTGTTACGTTAGCAGGAATATCTTCCAGCACAACGGAGCCAGCGCCGATTTTTGTATTGGAACCAATGGTAATGGGGCCCAGTACGATGGTTTCCGCACCAATCAGTACGTTATCCCCAACGGTAGGATGGCGTTTGATTTTGTCTTTGCCGGTACCGCCCAGTGTAACACCGTGGTACAGCATAACATTATCGCCGATTTCCGCTGTTTCCCCAATGACAACGCCCATGCCGTGGTCAATGAAGAAGCGTTTGCCGATCTGTGCGCCGGGATGGATTTCAATGCCTGTCAAACCTCTGGAAATCTGAGAAATTGCTCTGGCAATGAAAAAGTGTTTCTTTTTGTAGAAGCTGTGGGCAATTCTGTGGTTGATCACTGCCCAGAAACTGGGGTAGAGAATGACTTCGATGTTGCTTCTGATGGCAGGATCTTTTTCCTTAATAACGTCAACCATTTCTTCAATTCTTGCTTTGAGTTCTCTTGTGTTCATGTTTGGTTTCTCCTCTCGATACTGATATTCTTTTTTATGATATTACAGCACGAAATAAGGTGTTCCTGCGCTTTTCTTCTCTGTTTCCCCAAAAAGAAAAAGCTCCGTCTTTACATACACTGTAAAGACGAAGCTGTTATACTCCGTGGTTCCACTTTACTTAGACGGTCTGTTTTTCCGCAGAAAAAAGATACCGCCTCACTTTATCGACTGTAACGTTGTCATCGGAATCAGGCTACTGCAAATAAAAATGGTTCGCCCGTTCAGTTCAGGAACGCACTTCATCCTCCTCATTCTGTAAACGGCTCTCACCCATGTATCTTAAGACGGTGCCATTCAAACCCCCAGTTTCCTGGAAACTCAAATTTCATCGCCTTTCACCACGGCCGTTATTCTCTGGCAGGTGATAAAAGGACTACTCTTTTCCATCATCACTTTTGGCTTATTTCGTTTTTTCTAAAAGGCACACAGCCGAAGCGGCAATGCCTTCTCCCGCGCCGGTAAATCCCAGCCCTTCCTCTGTTGTTGCCTTTACATTGACCTGATCTATATCTATGTGGAGAATCTCAGCGATATTCTTCCGCATCTCAGGAATATAAGGTTTCAACTTCGGACGCTGTGCTATCACCGTTGCGTCGATATTCATTATACAATATTCTTTCCGGGAAATCAAGTCCCAAACGCAGGATAATAATTTTTTGCTGTCTGCCCCTTTATAAGCCGGGTCTGTATCGGGAAAATGTCCGCCGATATCCCCCATCGCTGCTGCTCCCAGCAGAGCATCCATAATGGCATGAAGCAGCACATCCGCGTCAGAATGTCCCAGCAATCCTTTTTCATAAGGAATGTTCACACCGCCCAATATCAAATCTCTGTTTTCCACCAGTTTATGTACGTCATATCCTGAACCAATTCTCATGAAGCATTTCTCCTTTTAGTGTCCACGATGTTTTTCGCGTTTCTTCTGTTGTTTCTGCAAAAACCGTTCTTTTTCCTCTGCCAGCTTATCTTCCTTTCGGATGATGCGTTTTTGGATTTTTCGCTCTTCCCGCTGTGCCTGTATGGCTTGCTGGGCACGGGTTCCTGTTCCCTTCTCTCTTGTCTGTTTACGGATTTCCCGCTGCATCCGTTTGGGATTCTTACGGGTCTGCTTGTCAGAGAGCTGACTTTTCTCACCAGTGCCAAAAGAAAGCCGATACACATTTTTCAGCAAATATTCCTGCACTTCCAAGCCCTTTGGCTCTGCACCAAAAAGAATTTTTGCAGCCTGATAGCTTTCTCCGTCCTCCCGCTCGTAAATACCAATCCAGAAAGGTTCCTCAAAAAGTACGGTCATTGTTGCTTTGACCTTTTCCATGGTCATTCCTCCTTTTGTATTTTACTGCACAAAGAAGGGACAACCAAGGAGGCAGGTTACTGACGGCTTCTTGCCGCATCCGGACTACCAACCGGATCGTGTTTTTATCTCTGCAAGACCATAGTATGCTTTTTTCCTTCCGCTGTCAATGGCGCCGTTTTGTCTGACATCAATATGTATCTTTTTGGTATACAGTGTTTTTTTGTGAATTTTTCATCAAAGTATTGCATTTTTCTGATAACAGGTTTATACTGTATTTATAGAAATACATAACATATATTCACATAGAAATATATGTGCCCTTCGGGCAACAAAGGAGGAGATTACAATGGGAAAGAAAGTTTTAATGTTGGCTGGAGATTTTACGGAAGATTATGAAACCATGGTACCTTTTCAGGCTCTGCAGGTTCTGGGTTATCAGGTTGATGTAGTTTGCCCCGAAAAAAAAGCAGGTGACATTATTCGTACCGCAATTCACGACTTCGAAGGAGAACAGACATACTCCGAAAAAAGAGGTCATAACTTCGCTTTGACAGCAGATTTCGACGCTGTTAACACAGCTGATTATGCTGGATTGTTCATCACCGGCGGACGTTCTCCCGAATACCTGAGATTGACACCCAGAGTAATTGAAATTGTACAGGAATTCTTCGCTGCAAATAAACCAGTTGCTGCAATCTGCCATGGTCCTCAGATCTTGACTGCAGCCAACGTACTCAAAGGTAAAAAAGCAACTGCTTATCCCGCTGTTGGTCCTGACATCACATTGGCAGGCGGCGAATATGTAGCTGTAGACGCAGACAAAGCAGTTGTAGACGGCAATCTGGTTACTGCACCCGCATGGCCCGGCGACGCTGCTATCGTTGCTGAATTTGCGAAACTCATGGGGGCAAAGATTGAGATCTAAAAGATCTGCAAGTATATATCAAATTTGATATAGATGCGCAACTTACAAGAGAGGATTTTCAAAATCCTCTCTTTTTTTGCACAAAAATAAAAAAGCTGAAATCTTTCCAGTTCCAAAGATTCCAGCTTTCGTTTTTATGTACTCATGCCCGCGGATGGGCTTTTGCATATACGCTTTTGATTTTTGTATTGTTCAGTTTTGTATAAATCTGGGTTGTGGAAATATCGGAATGTCCCAGCATTTCCTGTACAGAACGCAGGTCTGCCCCATTTTCCAGCAGATGCACCGCAAAGGAATGACGCAGAATATGCGGTGTAATCTCTCCGGGAATCCCCGCTTCTTCCGCATAATTCTTGACAATCTTCCAGAAACCCTGTCTTGTCATTTTCTTGCCGCCATAATTCAGAAACAGCACAGTTTCTTCTGGGTTATGTATGAGCTGTACCCGTCCTTTTTTCAGATATTCCCAAAGGGCCTCTTTGGCTTTTGTACCAATGGGAATCATACGGCTTTTGCTGCCTGTGGTACAACGGATATATTCAAAAGGCAGATTCACATCATCCACTTGCAGAGAAACCAGCTCCGATACGCGGATACCTGTGGCATAAAGGACTTCCAGCATAGCTTTGTCCCGCAGACCTTTGGCATCGCTGGTCTTTGGCTGATCCAACAGCTTTTCCACCTGCTCTAAAGTCATAATTTTCGGCACTTTCCGTTCCTCTCTGGGCAGTTCCAGATCTACAGCAGGATTTTCTTTTACAACACCCTGACCCATAAGGAAATAAAAAAACGCGCGGATAGACGCCAGATTTCGAAAAATCGTTGTGGACGCCTTATGTTGATTTTGCAATTCATACACATATGCCATAATATTGGTACGGTTGATTTTGGAAACCTCACATACGCCCAAGCCTTCCATAAAACCGCAGAATCCCCGCAGATCCCGTAAATATGACAATATGGTATTTTCAGATGACTTTTTCACATTTTGCAGGTACATGCGAAAAGCAGCCAGATTTTCTTCCATATTCATAACCCCTTCAAATCAAAAAAGACATAGTCTTTCATAAATTATAAATACTTTTTTCATAATTGTCGACATTTTTTTCATAAATTTTCCACTGTTCCTGCAAAATTCTCCATTCTGACCTTTTTTCCCCACATTTTTAGGCTAAATACGCCATAAAAGCAGGAATCAGCCCCACTTCCACGCCACTTGCCACCACAATAGGCAAAATGGATGCCGCCAATAATATGCAGTATTCTGTCTGCCGCCGCCGTTTTTCCCGTTTGCTGGCCCCCTTTCGAGTGCCTTCTTCTCCCCATGCAAAAAGGTAATAAACCGCTACCGTTGTCATGGCAACATAAGCCGGAATCAACAGCAGATTCTGCGGTAAAATCCCCAATATGGTTAGCCAGACGCCTTTGCCGCCATAGCTCGCCATGAGCATCGCCGCCGTAAACCCCAACGAAATTCCTCGAAACAGACAAACACACCCGGAAATAAATACCCCCATGGAAAGCCATCCCCCTGCCCAGATGAGCAGATCATACTTCATGTATTTCCAGAAGGTATACCAGAAAGAGGAATCTCCTCCTGCCGTCAAATGCTCCTGCAAAAACCGCACCAGCGTTTCTTCTCCGCTTCGACCTGCCAAATTTGCCGCCACCGCACCGCCAACCGTTCCCAACAAAAAAGAAAGGCAAACAATCATAAAAATCATTTGCCCTCTTTCTGCCGCTGTTTTCTTTTTTGGATACATAGCCTCACCTCATCACATTTTTTCTCCTGTTACAAGGTTATGGCTCGTCTTTTTTATTTATGTCTGGTCATATAGGCAAAAATTGCCGCAACGGTTTTCGCGTCTTTGATTTCACCTTTATAAATCATTTCCAAGGCTTCTTCCGGTGTGTACCGTTCCACTTCAATGAATTCATCCTCATCAAAACAACAAGGACAAGGTGTCAGATCAGAAGCAAAATACAGGAAAATCTTCTCTGTGCAATATCCTACTGTTGGATACAATTCACAGATAAACTCCATATTTCCTGCCAGATTGCCTGTTTCTTCTGCCAATTCCCGTTTGATGCCTTCGCCGGGTTCTTCCCCTTCTTCCAGCACCCCTGCAGGGATTTCCAGCAGCATTTCTTTAAAGGCGTGACGATACTGTCTGACAAAAATGATTTTGCCTTCTGCGTCCACTGCCAGCGCTGCCGCTGCGTTTTTGCCGCGGATAACTGTTTCACGATAAGCCGCTTTGCCGTCAGGCATCTGCAGCTTATCCACTGTTACTTTTACAATCTTGCCTTCATAAGTCAGTTTGCTTTCCAACACTTCATAGCTCATATTGCCATCTCCTTATGGATTTATGCCAGTGCTTTTACCATTTCTTCGATGCGGTCCATGCCTTTTTTAATCTGTTCCATATCTGTTGCATAGGACAGACGGATATAGTCAGGCATACCAAAGTCTGCACAAGGTACCACTGCCACATATTTTTCCGCAATCAAAATTGCTGCAAAATCTGCCGCAGAGTGGATTTCTTTGCCTTCATAGCTTTTCCCGTAAGTGCCGGATACATCCACAAACAGATAGAATGCACCTTCTGGTTTCAGCGCGGAAATCATAGGGATAGCTTCTTCTCTTTCATAGATGTAATCTCTTCTCTTCTTGAATTCTTTGCACATTTCTGTTACGCAATCCTGTGGGCCTTCCAGTGCAGCCAGTGTTGCTTCCTGTGCAATGGAGTTGGGGTTGGAAGCCATGTGGGACTGCAAAGAAGCCATCAGTTTTGCTACTTCCAGAGGAGCAGCGGCAAAACCAATTCTCCAGCCTGTCATAGCATAGCTTTTGGAAACACCGTTGATAACGATGGTTCTGTCATAGATTTCTTTGCTCAAAGAAGCAATGCTGATATGTTTTTTGCCTTCATCGTAAATGAGTTTTTCATAAATTTCATCGGAAATTACGAAAATGTCATGTTTTACAGCAAAGTCTGCCACCATCTGCAAATCTTCCAAAGAGGAAATCATACCAGTAGGATTGGAAGGGCTGGTCAGAATCAGCGCTTTTGTTTTTGCTGTATAAGCGCCTTCCAGTTCTTCTTTTGTCAGCATGAAGTTGTTTTCTTTCTTTGTGTGAACCACTACAGGCACACCACCGGCGATTTTTACCATTTCCGCATAGCTCAGCCAGAAAGGCGCGGGAATGATGACTTCGTCACCTTCATTCAGAATTGCCATAAATGCGTTCATGAGGGAATGTTTTGCGCCGTTGCTGATGACAACCTGTGCAGGTTCATAGTCCAGACCATTGTCTTTTTTCAGCTTGTCACAAACAGCTTTCCGCAGTGCAGGTGTACCTGCCGCAGGTGTATATCTTGTTTTGCCTTCATCAATGGCTTTTTTTGCCGCTTCTCTAATGTGTGCAGGGGTGTCAAAATCAGGTTCCCCTACGCCAAATGTAACCATATCCTTGCCCTGTGCTTTCAGTTCTGCCGCTTTTGCGGAGATTGCCAGTGTGCTGGATGCTTTGATGCTCTGTGCTCTTCTTGATACTTCCATTTTCTCTTACCTCATTTCTTTTGTTTAATCAAATTTGCTTTTTCTGACACCATTCAGTACCAGATTTGCAAGAATTACCATAATACCAAAACTCATGGTCAGCATTTTCAGGGACAGTACAGACTGCGCTTTTTCAGATCCTTCGATAGAAAGATCTCCATCAAAAGACACTGTGATGTCATATTTCATAATGCCGTCATTTACCATATAAGTATAGGGACTGCCTTCCACCAGATTCATCTGATCTGTGTAAAAATCATAAGATTTATACTTTTCAGTCAGCGGTGTCATTACGTAGGTTCCCCACGCATGATTGCCGTTGACATCTTCCATCAGATAAGTCATGCTGTTGGCATGTTTTTTCTCAACCACTTCATAGCCTTCTTCCAGAGAAAGGCCATTTTCTTCAGCCTTTTCCAAAAAGACTGTTTCCAGCTCCGCCTCTGTATAAGGATGCGGTGCAATGCCGTTGATGCTCACAAGGAACAATCCGGCAATGACAAAAAGCAGCACAACGCTGATAATAACCCGTTTCATGTTACCTCCTTATTTCCATACCCTTTCTGCCACCCGCAGGAAATTTTTCTCACGTATTTTTTCCGCCAGATGACTTCCAAACTCCTGTTCCATCCGTTCCAGAAAAAGTGCCATATCCTCCACTGCACGCAGGTCTGTAGGCGTTACATCAATGCCGTCAAAATCACTGCCCAGTCCCACAGCATCCTCACCAGCCATATCCAGCATGTGTGTCAGCTGCCGCAGCAGATCATCCTGTGTCACTGCGTCTTTCTCCGCAACAAAAGGCGGGAAAAAATTCAACCCCACAAAACCATCCATTTCGCCGATGATTTTCAGCTGTTCATCTGTCAGATTCCGCGGATGGGGACAAATTGCCCGTGCGTTGGAATGGCTTGCCACAAAAGGCTGTTCTGCCATTTTTGCCACATCGTAAAATCCGGCGTCTGTCAAATGGGATACATCCACCAGCATACCCAGTCGTTCCATTTCTTTCACAACTGCTTTGCCAAAGGTGGTCAATCCACCGCCAGTGCCTCTTTCTGCCACACCGTCTGCCAATGCGTTTCTGTGGTTCCATGTCAGTGTCATAAGTCTCACACCCAGACGATGAAACATCCGCAGAGCAGCAATTTCTCCCTCCAGTGCTTCGCCGCCTTCCAGAGATAATATGGCAGAAAGCTTGCCCTGTTTTTTGTTTTCCAGAATATCGGAAAATCGTTTCACCATGCCAACTCGTTCTTTATTCCGCTCCATCTGTTCCAGATAATAGTCCAGATATTTCACGGTCTGTCGCATGGCAATGGGATAGTACTTCGGTTCCAGCCAAATGGCAAAAATCTGCACTGCCGAACCATAGGCAGCAAGTTTTTCCAGATTCAGCTGACCCGAAAATTCCAGCATATTCTCTCCAGCTTCCATGGCTTTCACCACAGTATCACAATGGGCATCTGCATAGCTTTTCATAGGCTCCTCCTTTTTCTGCACTTCTTTTCCATTTTATATGTTTATGCCAAAAAATACAATACAAAACAAAAATCCTGCCGAAATATTGCGTCTTCCCTTCGGATGTCCTATGATGAGAGATAGAAAAACCATGCAGCCATCAGAAAGGAGAATGGATATGTTTCCCTGTAATCTTGTAAAAGAAAAAGCTCTTGTCTTTGGACTTCACCCAAAACTGAAAGACAAAATATTTCTTGCTGGTGGTCTGGTGCCTTGGGTAATTTCCGGCGAAAATTCCAACCGGCTCCACAGTGATATTGATTTTGTGGTTCCTCTTTCAGAAATGGAAGCTGTCCGCGCTTTTCTCAAGGAACAGGGACTTTATGACCACACCCATGATTCTCTTTTTCTCCCCTGCAATCAAGAAAAGATAGATTTTGGCACAGAAATCTTTCTGGATGGTCTGCCTATCAGCTTTACCCCTTTTTTCACGGAAAACAGCAGTCTTTTCCAACGGGATTTCACCACCGCTGATTTCAGCAAAAAAGACAGCCTTGTAACCCTCCGCCTGCCTAATCTTTCTTCTGAAGATTACATCACTGCCTATGCACTGCCTGATGGGCAAAAACTGTATTGTACCTCTCTGGAATTTGTTTATGCCAAAAAGAGCCGAAAGAACCGCCCCAAAGACCAAAGAGATTTGCAGAAAATGAAACAGATTGGACTAAACGAAAACCTTCTCAAACACATTACCGATGCCTTTTCCAGTGCGATTCTGGAAATCAAACCATAAAATCATCTCATCTGAGGTGATTTTTTTATATCTAAATTTATCTCTGCAAAACAAAAAGGGGCTGTCGTCTGTGTTTACAAACAACAAGCCCCTTTGCCTGCTTACATATTCATATTTCCTTACGCTTCTTCTGTTTCTGCCGCAGCAGCTTTCAGAATTTCTTCATTGAAGCAGATTGCCAGTTCATCCAGCTGTTTCTGGTCTACAACGTTAGGCGCATCTGTCATAGGGCAAGAAGCATCCTTTACCTTAGGGAATGCGATAACGTCACGGATACTAGGCGCATTGCTCATGAGCATGATGATTCTGTCCAGACCGAATGCCAGACCGCCATGAGGGGGTACACCGTATTTGAAGGCATCCAGCAGGAAACCGAAACGTTCCTGAGCGTCTTCCTGTGTGAAGCCCAGCAGTTCGAACATTTTCTGCTGAATATCTCTGCGGTGGATTCTGATGGAGCCGCCGCCCAGTTCGTAACCATTCAGTACGATGTCGTATGCTTTCGCACGAACTGCACCGGGATCTGTATCCAACAGTTCCAAGTCTTCGTCCATAGGTGCTGTGAACGGATGGTGTACTGCCACATATCTGTTTTCTTCTTCGTCCCATTCCAGCATAGGGAATTCTGTGATCCACAGGAAACGGAAGTCGTCAGGTCTGGTCAGTTCCAGCATCTTGGACAGTTCCAGACGCAGAGCACCCAGAGAGTCGAATACAACTTTGTCCTTATCTGCACAAATCAGAATCAGGTCGCCGGGTTTACCTTCCATTTTATCCACGATTTCCTGCAGTTTTTCAGGTGTGAAGAATTTTGCAATCTGGGATTTCAGGCTGCCATCTTCGTTGACAACAATCCAAGCCAGACCTTTTGCACGATATGTTTTAACAAATTCAACCAGAGAGTCGATTTTCTTTCTGGGGAAAGAACCGCAGCCTTTTGCGTTAATAGCGCGTACGCTGCCGCCAGCTTCCAGTGCGGATTTGAATACCACAAAGTCTGTGCCGGCTACCACATCGGAAATGTTTACCAGTTCCATGCCGAAACGTACGTCGGGCTTATCGGAACCGAAGCGTTCCATGGCTTCTTTATAAGTCATGCGCTGCAGGGGCAGCTGCACGTCTACATTCATGATATCTTTGAATACTTTCTGCATCAGTCTTTCGTTGATGTCCATGATATCGTCTACATCAATGAAGGACAGTTCCATGTCCACCTGTGTAAATTCAGGCTGTCTGTCTGCACGCAGGTCTTCGTCACGGAAGCATTTTGCAATCTGATAATAACGGTCCATACCGGAAACCATCAGCAGCTGTTTATACAGCTGAGGAGACTGAGGCAGACCGTAGAAGTTACCAGGATGCACACGGCTGGGAACCAGATAGTCTCTGGCGCCTTCGGGTGTGGATTTACCCAAGATAGGTGTTTCGATTTCCAGGAAACCTTCGTTGTTCAGGAAGGCACGGAGAGCCTGTACCACCTGATGACGCAGAACAATGTTCTTCAGCTGGCAAGGTCTTCTCAGATCCAGATATCTGTATTTCAGACGCAGATCGTCTTTGACTGTGATGTTGTCTTCAATCTGGAAAGGTGTTGTTTCAGATTCAGACAGGATACGCAGTTCAGAAGCAATGATTTCGATTTTCCCTGTTTTCATGTTAGGGTTGATATTGCCTTCTGTTCTAGCGGTTACAATACCGCGTACAGCCAGTGTGTACTCACTGCGAACGGTTTCAGCTTTTTCAAAAATTTCTTTGGGTGCAGTATTGCCGTCGATGGCAATCTGTACCAGACCTGTTCTGTCACGCAGAGCGATGAAGATCAGCTGACCCAGGTCACGGCGACGCTGTACCCAACCCATAACGGTCACTTCCTGACCAATCATGGTTTCATTGACATGGCAACACATGTGGCTTCTTTTCAAGCCGGTAATTGATTCTCCCATATTGATAAATCTCCTTACAGATAAAAATTTTCCTCTATTATCATACCATTTTTGCGGAAAAAGTAAAGTTTAACCGCAAAAAAACATGGGTTTTCTGCGAAAAGGTGTTAAAGTGTGTTCTTTTCCACCTTCTGAACGAAATCCACAAGGAGTTTTGCACAGTCTTCCACACCGCAAAGGGAGCTGTCCACAGACAAATGATAATTTTCCGCACTGCCCCAGCTGCCGCCTGTGTATTTTTTATAATGTCTTGCACGCTCTTCATTGATAGTGCGGACTTTTTCCGCCGCTTCTGTTTCTGTCAGACCATAGCTTGTCTCTGCCCGCTGTCTGCGGAATCCTTCCGGCGCATGGATGAAAAGCCGAATGGTATGGGGACGATGACGCAGGATGACATCTGCACAACGTCCTACAATGACACAACTTCCTTTTGCTGCAATTTCGGAAATGACTTTCCATTCTGCCAAAAACAGTCTGTCTGCCGGCGGTACATCCTCGCCGGAATAAGCATAGAACTGTGCCAGCACTTTCTGCAGCACAGGGTTATGTACTGCCTGTTCATTTTTCTCTACAAAATCTCTGGAAAATCCGCCTTCCTTTGCTGTCATGTCAATGATGCTTCTGTCATAGAAAGGAATGCCCAATTCTTTTGCCAGCGCTTTGCCGATGTCGTGTCCGCCGCTGCCATATTCTCTGGCAATGGTAATGACCAGACCGTTTTCCGGTTCTGCCTGTTCTTTTTCTTCTTCATCTTTCTTTTCCCCGAAAAGCAGTCCTGGAAGGAAAGAAAGTTTTCTGCCATAAAATCCAGCAATGGTACCAATGAGCAGAGCAGAAATGATGGTACCTTCTCTGACACCTTCCAAATGGTGGAACAATACCAAAGAAATCACTGCCGCACCAATGGACATACTTGCATCAAAGCATACTTTTGTTTTGCCGAATTCCCGGTTGAAAGCTGTGCAAACTGCTTTTACAAAACCTTCGCCGGGCAGCATAACCACGTTTGCCAGCACTTCTGTATAAACACCAAAGCCCAGAATCAAGCAGCCGATGAGCAAAGAAACCAATTTTGTGGGATAACTCTGCGGTGCCAGAAAGAACAACAGATTCATGGTAAAGTCGATGAAATACCCAAAAATCAAAGATACAGGTATCTGCAATAACTGTATCTTTTCAAATCTGCTCCGCAGCAGTAAAATCTGCAGCAAAATCAACAATACGCTAAATGCCACTGTAAATTCCCCTAAGGTAAAGGGGAAATACAAACTCAATGTATAGGGGATGCTGGAAATGGGAGATGTACCCAAATCTGCCTTTGTAATAAAGCTGATCCCCAACGCATTGATGAATAGTCCAATAAAAAACACAATATACCGTTTTGCTTTCTCCATTATCTTTTGCTTCCCTTCGTCATATTCTCGTATATTTTTTGCAGCCCTTTCAAAAGAATGGCCTTTTCTTCTTCTGTAATCCCTTCCAAAGCCTGTTCTTCACAGGATTTCATAATGGGACGTACCGTTTCGGCAGCCATCTTTTTCCCCTTTTCTGTCAAAAAGACATACTGGGATTTTCGGTTGCCTTCTTTTACATGCTTTTTGATGAGCCCTGCCTCATCCATCCTGCGCAGGATACCCGTTACCGTTGCCGCTTCCAGATGGAAGGCTTCTCCCAATGATTTCTGCTCACAGCCGTCATGACTGAGCAGATAATCCAATATTTT
>NZ_CAJMDQ010000044.1 GCF_905212195.1 uncultured Anaerotignum sp.
TCAGTTAGCTCTCTTTTTATGAATAATGAAAAAATGTTGCCAAATTGTTGCCAGGTCGGGCCTTAACCTCTCAAAAACCCAGTAAAATCAGGTTTTTCCGGGCCTCTGAAATTATTCCCACTCAATTGTTGCAGGTGGTTTAGAAGTGATATCGTACACAATACGATTTACATGTTTTACTTCATTTACAATTCTGACAGAGACACGATCCAATACATCATAAGGGATTCTTGCCCAGTCAGCTGTCATAAAGTCAGTTGTTGTTACGCCACGCAGAGCGATGGTGTAGTCATATGTTCTGAAGTCACCCATAACACCTACAGAACGAACGTCTGTGATAACTGCAAAGTACTGGTTGATGCTTCTATCCAGACCTGCTTTTGCAATTTCTTCACGGAAGATTGCATCTGCTTCTCTCAGGATTTCCAGTTTATCTTCTGTTACTTCACCGATAACACGGATACCCAGACCGGGGCCAGGGAAAGGCTGACGCCATACCAGATGTTCAGGCAGACCCAGTTCCAGACCCATCTGACGTACTTCGTCCTTGAACAGCAGACGCAGAGGTTCGATCAGTTCTTCAAAATCTACAACGGAAGGCAGACCGCCTACGTTGTGGTGAGATTTGATGACAGCAGAATCACCCAGACCACTTTCGATTACGTCAGGATAAATGGTACCCTGTACCAGGAAATCTACTTTACCAATCTTCTTTGCTTCATCTTCAAACACACGGATAAATTCTTCACCGATGGTTTTTCTCTTTGTTTCGGGGTCTGTAACACCTTTCAGTTTGCTCAGGAAACGTTCCTGTGCATTGGCTCTTACAAAGTGAGAATCAAACATATTTGCAAATGCTGCTTCTACTTCGTCCCCTTCGTTTTTACGCATCAGACCATGGTCAACAAATACGCATGTCAGCTGCTTGCCGATTGCTTTGGAAACCAGAGCAGCTACTACGCTGGAGTCAACACCACCAGACAGTGCACACAGTGCTTTGCCGTCGCCAACCTGTTCTCTGATTTTCTGAATCTGGTCTTCGATATAGTTTGTCATTGTCCAGTCGCCGCTGCATCCGCAAACTTCATACAAGAAGTTGTGGATCATGTTTGTACCCTTGGGTGTGTGGTTTACTTCGGGGTGGAACTGTACGCCATAGAAGCCTTTTTCGGGGCATTCAATAGCTGCTGCGGGACATGTTGCTGTCTTACCGATAATACGGAAGCCTTCAGGCATTTCTGTAACAAAGTCTGTATGGCTCATCCAGCAGATTTCTTTTTCATCAATACCTTTCATCAGTTTGCTATCTGTATTGAAAGTAACTTCTGTTTTGCCATATTCGCTCTTTTCATTAGCATTGCCTACTTTACCGCCCAGTGTATAAGCCATCAGCTGGCAGCCATAGCAGATACCCAGCACAGGCACACCCAGTTCAAAAATTGCAGGGTCGCAATGAGGGGATTTTTCGTCATAAACGCTATTGGGGCCCCCTGTAAAGATAATCCCTTTGGGATTTTTTGCCTTGATTTCCTCAATGGGTTTATTCCAAGGCATGATTTCACAGTAAACGTGATGTTCTCTGACACGTCTGGCAATCAGCTGATTATACTGACCGCCAAAATCCAGAATAATAATCATTTCACGGTTCATTGTCTTCCTCCATATCTCTTGTTTCTAAAGGTTCACGCTTTATCAAGAAAAGCCGCCGCTGCAAACGACGACCTGCCTGATTTCATATTATCATAGCCAAAAGCTATTGACAAGTAAAAACCACATATTTCCCACGTCTTTTCGCAAAACGAATAAAATCTTTCTCAACATTGTGATTTGTTTTTATTTTTTTGCCAAAGCATTCTGATTCGACTGCGATGGTTTTCCGTTTAAAATCATTCCTGCATATCATGCAAATCTATTCCGATGAAATGCAGGAATGATTTAGAGCCAACCTCCGCCAAAACAGAAGTTGGTAAAGAATTTTCAGGATTCTTTTACCAAAGCCTTCATCATATTTTCCGCAAAAGCAGAGGCTTTTTTCTGAATGTCTTCTACTTCCAAGATACTTGCCGGATTATTGGCAGTTTCCAGCATGGCAAAATGTGGAGGCAGTCGGAATGTTTTATTCATGCTCATAGCACTAATGACCTGTTCCGCTACGATGTTGCCGCCACTATATCCCGATACAACCAAAGCAAAAATACTTTTTTCGTAAAATTGATTTTTACGGAACAATGCTGTCAAACGATTGATAAAAGCAGTCAAATTGGCACTGAGTGCATCATTATAATTGGGACAGAGCAATACAACTGCATCACATGCCTCAATAGCAGGATATACCTGCTCCACAATGACCCCACCATAATAGCAGCTGGATTTTTCACTGAAATGCATACACATTTTAAACGGACATCCGGAGCAATCGTGTACCGTACCATTCCGCAGGGAAATTTCCGTAATTTTGCAATGATGCAAATCTTTTTTGATCATATCCCACAGCATAGACGTATTGGAAGTTTTGTGATTGCTGGCATGGAGCACCAGAATGTTGGTTTCTTTCTTGGGATTCAGTTTAAAATCCATGAGCTGTACAACCAAACGCTTCGCCGCTGCCTGATACGCGCCCATATTGTCCAAATCCTGCTGCATGGCCTGAATATTGAAATTCTGCAGGGAACCTGTGCCCTCTACCATGCCTCTGCCGGGAAAAGCACATCCGCAGGCATTGGCTGTAAACATCAATTCTCGCGCTACAGACTTGGTATACAATTCACTTTCCCCATCTACCAGAATGGAGCCCACGCATCCTTTCAGCATATCCGGATGCAGACGCATATACTTCAAATAACGGAAGTATTCCAGATTGATGCCGGAAACCCCCAAAGGAATAGCAAAGAGCAATCTTTTCCCTTCTAAGGAATGAAAATCCTCCAGTCGACGAATGACAGTGCAATCATATAAACCATAGATTTCTTCCAATAGCTTTTCCAGTCGTTTTGTTCTTCTGGAATCTTCACATTGTGGATACACAACAGTCAACATTTGCTTCATCGAATCATCTCCAGTCCATCATAAGCTTTTTGGATTCTTTGGAATAATGTATCTGGCAAGGGCAAAGATTCAATTTCCACGCCCAATGTCGTTCTGTTTTTGCTGCCCATATAAACACCATTCAGGAAATTAGAGCTATAATGCCATTCTCCACGCAGTGTCAGCAGCAAGGTAATGGCAGCAGAAGAAATGGCAGGTGCTACATAAGGCTTAAAGCCCAGTTCCCGCATACGCAGGTTGGCTTCGATAGCAAGTTTTGTCAAATCTTTGGAACGTTCATCGTCATAGTTATCAATGCTGTTTGCAATAACAAGATCCTGTCCATGAGGGCCAAAGGCTCTGCCTTCTGTCAGAAAATCCGCAAATTCTGGATTCTGTTTTGCATAATAAGCCGCTCTTGCGTTCATGACACCAAGGCCATAACCCTGAACCTGTTCGGGACGAAGACCTTTTCCATCGAAGTTCCCTGCTTCATCTTCATTGCTAGCAAGAAAAGCCGCACGGCAAAGTGGGTCTACAGGGTCAGAAACGACGGCAAACAGACCTTCAAACTTTGCATCTCTTGCTTTCTTTGCGAAAATAGAAATAATACCTTTATTGGCTTCATACTGCACCATACGCACATCCTGCACCTGTGAACCTACAGGAGGAATCCCTTTGGATGCACAGAAAACAAACATATCACAATCAAAAAGCTGTTCTTCGGTCAAAATTTCAACCGTCGGCAAAGCGTCGTAGTCCCAAGGAAAAGCAGCCTGATTCAATTCTGTTTCCCAACGAGCACAGACATCCGGGTTCACATCATAAATCCCAAGTGTTTCGATGCAGTCACCGCCCATGAGTTTCAATGCTGTCAGCACAGTACTGCCAACATCACCCAATGCCAGCAGATGTACCCGTTTTTTCTTCTTATTATCTTTCTGAAGCCATTTTTCCCATTCATCAGCTGTTTTCCAAGCAGTATTCGCCAGCAGTACAGTCCCTTTGGACAGGGCATTTTCTGCCGCTGTCCGCAGATCTGCATCCATATTTGCTGCCACATCATCCAGATGAGCGCTGTCCAGCCAACGAAGGGTTTCTTCTTCTGCCAGCATTGCCGGATGGGTCAATTTCAAAATCCCTTTATTCTTCTCCCGACACTGTTCTGTGAAAAAAACAGTGGTCGTTCCAATGAGTTTCTGTTCCATAATATCCTCCTTATTTTACAAGGTGTTCCAGTCGGATCATCTGTTCCATATCATTTTCCAGATATACAGATGCCGGCAGATGGTAATCATAAGCAACACAATTGCCTTTGTCTGGAATACGAGGCCAGATAATAACTTCACTCAGTCGTCCCAAAGTCAGATTCCGTTCATACAAAGCCTGGTATTCTTCTTCCAGAACCGTCAGAATTTCTTTTGTATTCTGCAGGCAAACCATAGACAAATCATAGATATTTTCTTTCGATGCACCTCTGATAAAACCGGGCATTACATAAGGCAGGATCAGGTTGACACCATGCAGGAAATTGCCTGTTTTATCTGCATTGGTTTCCACACCGTCACCGCCAATGAAAGGATACATAGATGTTTCCACAAACCAGATACGCATGGAAGGAATGAAGTATGCACTTTCTACCTTTCTGCCTTGGATTTCCATCAGGTCTTTGCCGCGGCCGGAAAGCATACCAACAATCAAACGGTCAATCTCTACATTTTCTTCTTTAAACAGCGGGTCAAGTTCACGGATACGATACCCTTTATGAAGCAAATCATCCACCAAAATCACAGGTCTGCGGAAAGATTTGATTGTTCTGACCTGAGAACGCAGGGGCAGATATTCCGGGAACTCTGCAATACGGAAGCCATGAATACGGGAATCAAATACCTTATCTGTATGCAGCACTTTTGTTACCGTATTGGGAATGACGATACCTTTCAGAATCTTACCAAAAGGCACACACATATTTTTGCCCAATGTACGTACCGGCAGCGGTTCTTTTGGCATACCATTTGCCGCAGTAATCAATTCAATCAAACGATTATACATAATCCCTGCATTGAAGGAAAGCACCAGTTCTCCGGGATACAGTTTGGTCAAAGAACGTTGGAATCGTTTGTGACTTTCATCCAAAACCCGCAGCACTCTGGGATTTGTACTAAAAGGTTCTTTGATGGCTGTCTGTACATTATGATACAGCACAACAGGCTGTTTCATATCTACAACATAGATTTCTCTTGGCACTTCTGGCAAAGGAACTGGAATAAATCCCTGACGTTCCAGAGCATCTTTCATGCTCTTTGTGATCTGACTATATTTGGGACTGCATACGGTATAAGTGTAGTCTTGCCGCAGGCATTCTGCCAAGGTTTCCGTCAACACAATCTGTTCCAAATCCGCAATTTTTGACCGGCTTCTGATGTAACCAGCCAGAATCAGCACAATCTTACCAGATGTCTGCTGACGGATGTAGCTGGCTGTCATCATATCCTGAAATTCTCCAAACAGTTCTGTTGTGGAAATATGGCGGTAAAGCATAATGGCATCCGGTCTGCCTTTGCCGTCCTGGTCAAATATGATGGTTGCTGTGCATCCGGGTTCCTGCAAAGTATGCAGCAGTTTTTCACTTTCATCATTGCCAAGATTCCCCTGTCTAATAATCTCCGCAATATCTTTTGCATTGGTTTCATGCTTGATTTCAACAGCTTTTGTCTGAAGCAGTCGCTTATACTGCGGCTCTCTCAAATACAGCCCACGGTCATAGATATAGTTCTGGGCAACAGTATCAATCAGATTGGAAATATCTCTGTTATGGTCGATATTTTCACGGATTCTTGTAGAACTGATGTCCTCAAAGTGTGTAGGCAATTTCAATTCCACAACGGTGTTTTGAATCATATCATAAGATGTCTTGTTCCCTCTGCCCTCTCTGGTTTCTCTGCGGAAAATAACATGCGGGAATGTCATAATAGAATTTTCTTCCGGTTCCATACGATAAGAGGAAGCATTCTGCACAACGTCACTGCCTGCCACCATATAGACTTCTTTTCCCGGGAACATTTCGCGCAGTTTTTTCAAGTCTGCCGGATTGGCAATATTCACTGGTGTATCTGAAGGGAAAAGGAAAATGTTTTCTTCGTTCGCCACAGACATATCCAAAATACGTCTGCGCACCCGATGGGGCTGGGCTTTTTTCGACCAGGAAAATTCATCCAGCGCCAGATAAACGGTAAATCCAAGATCTCTGATTTCCCGGGCAATTTCCTTGTGTCCCAAAGTAAAGGGGTCGAATGTACCAGGGAAAAAGGCAATTTTCTGGGGTTCTGAGAAAGTAAATTTCTTTTCCTGGAAAATATATGCACTGATAAAGTGGTATACAAAATTCCAACCAGCGGTATGGTTGAAGAATGTCAATTCGGAATCTTCATCCTGTTCCACAAGCATAAGCATTTTTTTGCTGAGGAAGCCGAAAAGATTTTTCTTTTCCTGCATGGACAAATAATCCTGAGCAAAAAGTTCGTGGCCAACAACCCAAAATGCTTCTCGTTTGACATTTTCCTGATAGTTTGCAAATCCTTTCAGAATCATGCCCATGATCTTCTTGCGTCTGTCCTCATAAACCTGTGCCAGTTCCGGGAAACGGCTCTGATACTGTCCGTAATGCTGAAGCATTACCCCGAAAGTATCCAGCGCGACACTGGCGATTCGATCATTGGTGCTGTTTTGCAGACGTTCCAGATCTTTGATAAACTCATCCAATTCCTTTGGATGGAGGAACAATACAAATTCACCCAGATATTGAGGAATATATTTAGAAAACTCGAATTCGCCAATTTCAAGGCCTTTTGTCAATTCAATGGCAACTTCATTTCGCTGATCCCAGGAAAGCATAGGCGCCAGTTTTACCAGCGTTTCCCCTGCTGCATGACGGACAGAAACCTGTTCGCTGACTTTCAGCAGATTGGACAAGTGGGTTGCCACATGAAGTTTTGGCATGGTAACGCCGCTGCAAATCCGATCATAGAGCAAACGCATGTTGATAATCTTGATTTTCCATGGTGTTGCCGCTTTCAGATTATCTAGGAAAATATCAGATACCACTGCGGAATCTTCAAAAATTTCCTGATATGCAGCCTTATTTTTCTGGGGCAAACCGCAATTTTTGCGAATTTCATAGGCAAGATATGCCAATGCTTTTTCTTCTTTCACAGGTACAACATCCAGAACTGCATTGACTGTATGAATGAATTCTTTGGATTCCGTAAAGGCAGGTGCCATTTCGCACAGATTGAGCAAAATTGCAGCCTGAATTTCCAGAACATCCCGAGAAGCAAAATGCTCCATAAAGCGGAAGCATACATTCCGTTCGGCATCATCCAAAAGTACCATAGGAATGGAAGGCATGGTATCCAGCAGAATAAAAGCTGTTTCATCAATCCATCCCAATTCCTGATAATACGCAAGAAGCGGCACAACATATCTCTTGCGTTGTTCTTCTTTACAGTTTTCCAGCAAAGAAATGACAACACGCTTCAAACAATACCCAAGCCAGCGTCTATGACGGTCAATGACTTTGTGATCCGGCAAGATGATACGATCCAGATATCTTTTCCACAGCTGGAAACTATCTGTTTCATCCAGTATCACATTCACATTTTGAGGGAGTTCTTTCCCGTATTCTACGTCATAATGGGCAATCATATTCCCCAGCAGATCTGCTGCCTGTCTGCGGATGTCCCCTTCTCTGTGGAACATCAGATCATACAGAAAGTTCATTGCCATCTGTTTTTGACGCTGGTTCATATAAGTGAAATATTCCGCGAAGATATTCAGATATGCCCTTGTATCCTTCCAATTACGTGTGCTGCGCGCCGCTTCCAGAACATCACCAAAAGTCAGTTCCCGACTCAGCTTATGCATCAGGCGAATATTATGGTCAATGGCAATATTTTTGAACGCATCTACCGTTTCATCAATATTCAGCAATGCAGGATTTCGCTGCGGAACAGGCTTCAATGCACAGCTGGTCAAATCCACATTGACGCCAAGAGCTTTCATATAATTTTCAAAGTCTTCCAAACGGGAATAAACGTGGCGATAGCGATTTTCTTTGGCCGTGTCCACATTATCCAGCTTATTCAAAATCACCGCAAAAGAGGATGCCAGGCTGTAGAAGCCCATGATTTCCTTGCCTTTTTCATCGTAGCCATTGTTTTTCACTCGGAAATCGGCATAAATCAATATCAGGGATTCCACAGTAAGATTTTCCAATTCCAAATCCCAAGTGGAATGGTTTGCGGCAATATGTCCAATATTAGGCAGTTCATGGACTCTGCACCAAAGGTCTGTATAATAATAATGCAGATAGGGAATTCTTCTGACTTCATTTTCCCTGCATCCATATTTCCCGATGTCATGGGCAGCTGCAGCACCGGAAATCAAAGGCAAATCCACAGGAATGCCGGTCTTTGCAAGCTGTCTTGCAATGTGCATGGCAATATGATGCACCCCTGCTACATGGGCCAACATATCAAACGGCATAATCTCCCTGCCAATACGCATCAATTCATATAAATAGGCATTCGAAAAACACTGTAAGAAACGCCGATATTCTTCTTCGTAAGGGCTTCCTTCCAGTTCTTCTTCCGTTGCAAAATCAAAATCTCGGATTCTGGAAAATGGCAGTCGTTCCTTTTCTTTATTCAAAAAGAACCGCAGACATTCCAAATAAAATGCCGCTGCTTTGTCGTATTGATCTGTTGCAGGAATATCGTCACGATGGGGATAAATCTTGCGAATCATATGCCCATACAAAGCCGGCAGCCATCCATCCTTTGGTCGGCTTCCCACAAAATTTTCCATGGCAGGACTGCACAGATTCAAAACATTACGACAGGACACCTCGCCCGTCATGAGTTTTTCCATTGCTTCCAGCCATACGCCTTTATCCATAACAGCCAGCACATCTTTTTTATGCAATCCCGCGTTCTGCAAAAAATCCCGTGCAGTCAAAGTATTCTGTAATTCCTTGTATGTCAACTGAAGTTGCTTTTTGTCCATAAAACACCGCCCTTCTCATAAATCAAATCCATTAAATCACCGCACAGATGCGGTACAAAGATGTCTTCTGCATCATCTTGCAGCGACTTTTATAAATCAATTTGCTTTATCATTATGATTTTACTACATTCTGTAAAATTAGGGAATGTTTTATCTAAATTATACTTACGATCTTTATGATTTTTGCAACAAAAAAGGAAGATCTTTGGGAGCATCTTCATAAGAAAACAAAAAAAGCCAAAATCCTTATTATGACAAAGGATTTTGGCTTCCTTACTTTATTAAGATTTTATTTGTTATGTTTTCTTCCGAAAACAGCAATTCCCCTTAAGAAATCAAAAAAGGCAAATCAATGTTTTCTTAAGGGGAAATTGCTTTTGTGATCTTCCTTTTTTGATTGATGGAAAATATGATAATATTGGAAAAAACGATTTTCAGGCATTAATTGTTGAGATTTTCATAGTCGTTTCTTCCAATACATCTAACAAAACTTTTACTGTATCCAGTGCTGTCAACACTGTCACATTGTTTTCACAGGCACAAGCTCTGATTGTAATGCCGTCCGCATCCTGTGTTCCTGCAGTGATGGATCTTGTATTGATCACGTAGCTGACATAACCGGAGCGGATAGACTGCAGTACTTCATCGCTGCCTTCACTTGGTTTGTGGAGTGCATGTGTACGGATACCATGCTGTTTTAAGAAATCTGCTGTTCCTTTTGTAGCTTCCAGATTGAATCCCATCTGATAGAAACGGCGAATTAAAGGCAGACCTTCTTCCTTATCCGCATCTGCCAAAGAAACAAGCACTGTGCCATAATTCTGCAGATGCATGCCGGAGGCCACCATTGCTTTATACATTGCCCGATGGAGTTTGGCATCATAACCAATGGCTTCCCCTGTAGATTTCATTTCTGGTGACAGATAAGCATCCATACCGTGCAGTTTAGAGAAAGAGAATGCTGGTGCTTTTACATACCAACGCTTTTTCTCATCAGGATACAGCTGGCAAATCCCCTGTTCTTCCAAAGAAATACCCAACATAACTCTCGTAGCAATATCTGCCAGAGGATAGCCTGTGGCTTTGGAAAGGAAAGGCACTGTACGGGAGGAACGAGGATTTACTTCAATAATATATACATCATCGTTGCCATCCACAATGAACTGGATATTGAACAGACCTCTGATACCAATACCCAAACCCAGTTTTTTCGCATATCCCAAAATGACACCTTTGACCTTATCAGAAATACCAAAAGGCGGATATACGCTAATGGAGTCACCAGAGTGTACCCCCGTACGTTCTACCAGCTCCATAATGCCCGGAACGAATACACGGGTGCCATCACAAATGGCATCCACTTCTACTTCTTTGCCTTGGATATATTTGTCAACCAATACAGGTTTATCTTTATCCACTTCTACTGCTGTTTCCAGATAACGGCGCAGCTGTGGTTCGTTCGCCACAATCTGCATGGCTCTGCCACCCAATACAAAGCTTGGTCTAACCAAAACAGGATAACCAATCTCTGCCGCAGCGGCAACGCCATCTTCAATATTTGTAACCGCTTTCCCTTTGGGCTGAGGAATTTCCAGTTTTTCCAGCAATGCTTCAAAGGATTCTCTGTTTTCCGCCCGTTCAATGGCTACACTGTCTGTACCAATGATAGGCACGCCTCTTTTTTGGAGAGGTTCTGCCAGATTGACAGCAGTCTGTCCGCCCAGAGAAGCAATAACTCCTTCCGGTTTTTCCAATGCGATAACGTTCATAACGTCTTCTACGCACAGTGGTTCAAAGTACAGTTTATCGGAAGTAGTATAGTCTGTAGAAACAGTTTCCGGGTTATTATTGATGATGATAGCTTCATATCCCGCTTCCTGAATGGTTTTTACCGCATGAACAGTGGAATAGTCAAACTCTACCCCCTGACCGATACGGATAGGGCCAGAACCCAATACCAGTATCTTTTTCCGGTCAGAAACGACAGATTCGTTTTCATCTTCATAAGTTGCGTAGAAATAAGGAATATAGCTGTCAAATTCCGCCGCACAGCTGTCAATCATTTTATAATGCGGAACAATGCCTGCTTTCTGACGCATCTGGAATACTTCCTCTTCTTCCATCTGCCACAGTTTTGCAATGGCAGCATCGGAAAAGCCCATTTTCTTCGCAGCATATAAAGCCGCTTCATCTCTTACATGTTCTTTCAATTCATTTTCTTCTAAAATGATGTTCTGCAATTTGCGGATAAAGAAAATATCGATTTTTGTTGCATCCGCAATTTTTTCCGGCGCACATCCCTGACGCAGCAATTCTGCAATGGCATAAATTCTATCGTCTGTTCCCTTAGGAATGTATGCCATCAATTCTTCCTGACTCTGACCATCAAATTTCGCCATATGCAAATGGTTTACACCGATTTCCAAAGAACGGATGGCTTTCAGCAAACTTTCCTCAATGGTTCTGCCTACGCCCATAACTTCGCCGGTGGCTTTCATCTGCGTACCCAGTCGATTGTCAGCATCTGCAAATTTATAAAACGGGAATCCCGGCATTTTTGTAACCACATAGTCCAGTGCTGGTTCAAATGCCGCAGGGGTATTGGCAAGGGGAATTTCATCCAAAGTCATGCCTACACCAATTTTCGCGGAAACTCTGGCAATGGGATAACCGCTGGCTTTGGAAGCCAATGCAGAGGAACGGGAAACACGTGGATTGACTTCAATCAGATAATACTGGAAAGAATGTGGATCTAATGCAAACTGTACGTTACATCCACCTTCAATTTTCAGGGCGCGGATAATCTTCAGGGCGCTGTTTCTCAACATCTGATATTCTTTATCTGTCAAAGTCTGAGAAGGACATACAACAATGGAATCCCCTGTATGGATACCGACAGGGTCTAAGTTTTCCATATTACATACAGTAATAGCTGTGTCGTTTTTATCACGAATCACTTCGTATTCGATTTCTTTATAGCCTTTAATACTTTTTTCTACCAGAACCTGATGGGTAGGTGACAAAGCCAAAGCGTTTTTCATCAATTCACGGAAACCCTGTTCATCGTCAGCAAATCCGCCGCCAGTACCGCCCAATGTAAAAGCAGGACGCAATACAACAGGGTAACCAATGGATGCAGCAATTTCCAGACCTGTTTTAATGGAATCCGCAATGCCGGAAGGCAATACAGGTTCTCCCAGTCTTTCGCAGAGTTCTTTGAATTCTTCTCTATCCTCTGCCTGACGGATACTGTCGCTGCTGGTACCCAAAAGTTCCACCTGACATTCCTGCAGGATGCCTTTTTTCTCTAACTGCATAGCAAGGTTCAGGCCTGTCTGTCCGCCAATGCCGGGCAGAATAGCATCCGGTCTTTCATGACGTACGATCTTTGCCACATATTCCAATGTCAAAGGTTCCATATATACTTTATCCGCAATGGTGGTATCGGTCATAATGGTCGCTGGATTGGAATTGCAAAGCACTACTTCATAGCCTTCTTCTTTCAGGGCAAGACACGCCTGTGTGCCCGCATAGTCAAATTCTGCCGCCTGTCCAATGACAATGGGACCAGAGCCAATGACCATAATTTTATGAATATCAGTTCTTTTCGGCATGTGCCTTTCCCTCCTTCATCATCTGTATAAAACGATCAAACAAATATCCGCTGTCCTGTGGACCCGGTGCACTTTCCGGATGATACTGCACGCTATAGATAGAATCTTTTTCACAGGCAACCCCTTCTACGGTTTTATCCAGCAGATTAATATGGGTAATGGTCAGGTCTGTGCCTTCCAGACTGCTTTCATCTACTGCATAAGAGTGATTCTGAGAAGTAATTTCCACTTTTCCAGTTACAATGTTCTTTACAGGGTGGTTGCCGCCATGGTGACCAAATTTCATTTTATAAGTTTTTGCGCCATAAGACAGGGAAATGAGCTGGTGTCCCAGACAAATACCAAACATGGGCACACTTCCCCGCAGCTGCTGAATCATTTCAATAGCAGGCTGTACTGCTGCAGGGTCCCCCGGCCCATTGGAAAGGAATACACCATCCGGCTGGAGTTTGCGAATTTCCTCAGCAGATGTGTTCCAAGGAACAATAGTCACGTGACAGCCTCTCTTTTTCCATGCCTTCAAAATACTGTGCTTGATACCAAAATCAACAGCTACAATATGATATTTCGGTTCTTCTGTTTCATATTCCCAGCTTTCCTTACAGCTTACAATTTCTGCCATGTTTCCGGGAATGGTGGTTTCTTTCAAGATTTCCAGACCTTTTTCCAAAGGAGTGTCTACGCTTGTAATCAATGCTTTTCTGCTGCCGAAATCTCGAATGGATCTTGTCAGTTTTCTGGTATCAATGCCAGAAATCCCCGGCACATCAAACTTTTTCATCATTTCGGACAATGTTGCTTCCGCACGGAAATTGGAAGGATGGTCTTCATATTCCCGCACAATCATAGCGCCAATGGTCGGATGGAATGTTTCATAATCATCTGCTGCCATGCCATAGTTCCCAATCAAAGGATATGTCATCACAACACCCTGATAGGTATAAGACGGGTCAGAAAAAATTTCCTGATACCCAATGACACCTGTATGGAACACCAATTCAAATACTTTATCTGTATCTGCACCAAAGCCATAACCATAATACTGGCTGCCATCTTCTATAATCAATTTTCTGTCATATGTTCTAATCATATATGCTCCTTTCTTCCCATACTCCATGTCCATAAAACGAATCAATCTTTTTTCTGGGAACGCGCAAAAGCTGCGCCGATAAATCCATAAAACAGCGGATGTGGACGGTTGGGACGGCTCTTGAATTCGGGATGATACTGGACGCCAATAAAAAATGGATGTTCTTTCCACTCTACCGCTTCCACCAGATTTCCGTCAGGAGAAATGCCGCTGCAAATCAGTCCTGCATTTTCCAGTGTTTCCCGGTATTGATTCTGATATTCATAACGATGGCGATGACGTTCCTGTATCTCTCTTTTGCCATAGCATTTTTCCATCAATGTATCTGGCTGAATGATGCAGGGATATGCACCCAGACGCAGTGTACCGCCTTTGGCAATCTCATCACTTTGGCCCGGCATGAAGTCAATGACTTTCTGCGGGCAATCCGGCGCAAATTCCCCGGAATCCGCCTGTGTAAGGCCAGCTACATTTCTAGCAAATTCAATGACCGCAATCTGCATACCCAGACAAATGCCAAAGTATGGAATTTGCTTTTCTCTTGCTACACGAGCCGCTTCAATCATACCGGAAATACCGCGGTCACCAAATCCACCGGGAACAATGATGCCATCCAAACCAGACAATTTATCCTCCGCGTTTTCCTTTGTGATTTCTTCTGCATCAATCCACTGAATATCCACATGGGTGTTCCAAGCATAACCTGCATGACGCAGTGCTTCTGCTACAGAAAGATATGCATCGTGCAGCTGCACATATTTCCCTACCAATCCAATACGAACATGATAAGGTCTTTCTTTGATGCGTTTGACGGTTTCCTCCCATTCCGTCAAATCGGCAGCAGGTACTTCCAGTCCCAGTTCCCGGCAAACAACAGCAGAAAAATTGGATTTTTCCAGCATCAGCGGTGCTTCATACAATATGGGCAGTGTTCTGTTTTCAATAACACAGTCAGGTCTTACGTTGCAAAACATAGAAATTTTCTGGAAAATGGCTTCTTCCAGTGGTTCATCACAACGCAGCACAATGATATCCGGATGAATCCCCATTCCCTGCAATTCTTTTACAGAATGCTGGGTAGGTTTAGATTTATGTTCGTCAGAACCTCTCAGGAAAGGCACCAAAGTGACATGGATAAACAAACTGTTTTCCTTGCCCACTTCCAGAGAAACCTGTCTAGCGGCTTCCAAGAATGGCTGGGATTCGATGTCACCAATGGTGCCACCGATTTCTGTAATGACAACATCCGCATCGGTCTTTTTCCCGACCTGATAGACAAATTCCTTGATTTCATTTGTGACATGAGGAATGACCTGTACAGTAGAGCCAAGATATTCCCCGTTTCTCTCTTTATTCAATACATTCCAATAAACTTTCCCTGTAGTCAGATTGGAATAACGATTCAAATCTTCATCAATAAAGCGTTCATAATGTCCTAAGTCCAAATCCGTTTCTGCGCCGTCTTCAGTGACATACACTTCGCCGTGCTGATAAGGGCTCATGGTACCTGGGTCTACATTGATATAAGGGTCTAATTTTTGTGGTGCCACTTTCAGTCCTCTTGCTTTCAGCAAACGCCCCAAAGAAGCCGCAACAATGCCTTTTCCCAAGCCGGACACGACGCCGCCTGTTACAAAAACATATTTCGTCATGCTCTCCGCTCCTTTTTTCTTCTTTGCGCAAACATACCAGCCGATTTTCAGACGAAAACCAGCTGGCTCTACATCATACATTGATTTCAGTTTTTTCCTGTTTCAAATCCTTGAATAAGGGTGTGACTTTTTCTACGAAAGCATCCACTTGTTCGGGACATCTTCCGATATAATCTTCGGGTTTCAGCAGTTCTTCCAAGTCCTGCCCATTCAATTGGAATGCCGGTTCTGCTGCAAGTCTTTCCAGCAGGTCACAGGATTCGCCTTCTTTCATTCTGGCAGTTGCCTCCATGGAGCATCTGCGGATGACTTCATGAAGTTCCTGTCTGTCGCCGCCCCGCTTTACGGCTTCCATCAAGAGGTTCTCTGTTGCAATGAAAGGAAGGTATTCCCGAACGGTTTTGGCAACAATCTTTTCATTGACATGCAGTCCATCCGTAACATTCTGCGCCAAACGTAAAACTGCATCCGCACACAGGAAGCCTTCCGGCATGGAAATACGGCGGTTTGCGGAATCATCCAATGTCCGTTCCAACCACTGTACAGAAGCAGTCATGGGCGCATTTGCTGCATCCGCCATCAAATAACGGGACAGGGAACAAATTCTTTCGCAGCGCATAGGATTACGTTTATATGCCATGGCAGAGGAACCAATCTGGTTCTTTTCAAAAGGTTCTTCAATCTGTCTGTCGTGCTGCAGCAAACGAATATCATTTGCCATGCGGTAACAGCTCTGCCCGATTGCAGACAAACACTGCAAAATGCGGCTGTCCAGTTTTCTGGGATAAGTTTGCCCGCAGACATCGTAACATTCAGAAAAACCGAAGGTCTTTCCGATGCGTCGATTCATTTCGTCAATTTTCTCAGTATCTCCGCCGAAGAGATCTAAGAAGCTGGCTTCTGTTCCCGTGGTACCACGACATCCCAAAAACTTCATATGCCCCAGTACAAAATCAAGTTCTTCCAGATCCATCAGAAAATCCTGAAGCCAAAGGGTTGCTCGTTTCCCCACAGTTACCAGCTGCGCCGGCTGATAATGGGTATAACCCAAGGTTGGCAACGCACGATATTGTTTTGCAAAAGCTGCCAGATTCTGCATCACTGCCAGCAGACCTTTCCGAAGATGCAGGAGTGCATCCCGATATAAAATCAAATCACCGTTATCGGTAACGTAACAACTGGTAGCACCTAAGTGAATGATGCCGGCAGCCTTTGGTGCTACTTTACCATAAGTATAAACATGCGCCATAACATCATGGCGAACTTCCTTTTCTCTGGCTGCAGCGCAGGCAAAATCAATGTTTTCTACCTGCTCTTCCAATTGCTGTACCTGTTCTTCTGTAATGGGCAATCCCAATTCCATTTCTGCCTTTGCCAAAGCCACCCATAATTTCCGCCATGTCTGGATACGGGTTCCCATGGAAAAAAGCTTCAGCATTTCTGGAGAAGCATACCGGCTGGACAAAGGGGATTCATAACGATCATACATAATCAAGCACTCCTCTTTCTTATTGATGCAAATGTTCTTCCAACCGTTTCATGACTTCTGCATAAGCATCCTCTACGCCGCCCAAATCTCTGCGGAAACGGTCTTTGTCCAGTTTTTCTTTTGTTTCTGTATCCCAAAGGCGGCAAGTGTCAGGGCTGATTTCATCTGCCAGTACAATGCTGCCGTCAGAAAGTTTCCCAAATTCCAGTTTGAAATCCACCAGTGTCACGCCGCAGGTTTTCCAAAAAGCGGAAAGATGTTCATTGACGGCAAAAGCATAAGATTTGATGGTTTCGATTTCATCCCATGTAGCAAGTCCCATAGCTACCGCATGATATGCGTTCAGAAGAGGATCGCCCAGAGCGTCATTTTTATAAGAAATTTCAATGGTAGGTTCCGCAAATACAGTGCCTTCTTCTACACCATATCTCTTGGAGAAAGAACCTGCTGCAATATTTCGGATAATGACTTCCAAGGGAACAATGTCCACACGTTTTACCAGAGTGTCCCGTTCATTGCATTCTTCAATAAGATGTGTCGGAATGCCTTTACTTTCCAGATACTGCATCAAACGGTTGCTCATCTGATTGTTAATGATGCCCTTACCGGAAATGGTACCTTTTTTCAAGCCATTGAAGGCTGTGGCGTCATCCTTATAAGCAATGTATAACACTTCCGGATCATCAGTCCGATATACTTTTTTTGCTTTTCCTTCATACAGCAGATCTTTCTTTTCCATTTTTTGTTCCTCCAATTCTTATTTACCGCTATCTCCATAGTTTGCCAGCACACGCGCAGAAGGGTCATCTACCTGACAGCCTTCCCAGTCACGGTTTGGCATCCAAAAATCAACGATCATTTCTCCCTGACCGGGATAATATTTTTCAAAAATTTCCCGATACAACAGGGATTCTTTTGTAAATGGCGCCGCATGAGTATACTTGCGGGCTTTTTCCTGAAATTCTTCTTCTGTATATTTTTCTTCTGCGTAAGCTTTCAAATAATCCACCATGGAGTGACCAACCGCATCGGAAAACGCTGCTTTTTCTCTCCACAAAATTTCATGAGGCAGATAATCACCTTCAAAAGCATGGCGCAGAAGGTATTTTCCTTTGCCATAAGTATTGATTTTCTTTTCCGGGTCAACGGACATGACATACTTTACGAAATCCAGATCACCGAAAGGCACCCGAGCTTCCAGAGAATGTACAGAAATGCAGCGGTCTGCCCGCAGAACATCGTACATATGCAGTTCGCGTAAACGTTTCTGGGCTTCTTTCTGGAATGCATCCGCATCGGGTGCATAGTCTGTATATTTATATCCAAATAGTTCATCGGAAATCTCACCAGTCAGCAATACGCGAATATCTGTATTTTCATGGATAGCTTTGCAGATCAGGTACATGCCCATGCTGGCACGAATAGTAGTAATATCAAAGGTACCCAATGCCTGAATGACTGTTTCCAGAGAATCCAGAACCTGTTCTTTTGTCATATAGAATTCTGTATGGTCACTGCCGATGTAGTCAGCAACCTGTTTTGCATATTTCAAATCAATGGCATCTTCGCTCATGCCAATGGCAAATGTACGAATAGGTGCTTTTGATTTCTTTGCTGCAATGGCGCATACCAAAGAGGAATCCAGACCGCCGGAAAGCAAAAATCCTACTTTTGCATCTGCAACCAGTCTTTTTTCCACCCCTGCAACCAACTTATCATGGATGTTTTTGCAAACAGTTTCCAAATCGTCATGGCAAACTTCATCTACTTTCGCAATATCGCAATAGCAAGTGAATTTGCCATCCTTATAATAATGCCCCGGCGGAAATGGCATGATACGTTCTGTCAAGCCCACCAGATTCTTCGGTTCACTGGCAAATACAATGACACCGTTTTTATCATAACCATAATATAAAGGACGAATCCCAATAGGATCTCTGGCAGCAATAAAAGTCTTTGCTTCTGCATCATAGAGAATCAAAGCAAATTCCGCATCCAGCATGGCAAACATATCTGTGCCAAATTCCCGATACATGGGCAGCAGCACTTCACAGTCTGATTCACTCTGGAAAGTGTATTTTTCTGCCAAAACCTTTTTGATTTTCTCGAAACCGTAAATTTCCCCATTGCAGACAACATAACTGCCATCCAATGCAAAAGGCTGCATGCCAGATGGAGTCAAACCCATGATTGCCAATCTGTGAAATCCCAAATATCCATTTCCTGTATCTACAATGCGGCTGTCGTCAGGACCACGAGAAATGGTACGGTCAAAGCCCTCCTGAAATAACGCCAAATCCACACTGCTGCCGCAATATCCCATAATTGAGCACATCAGCCTTACCTCCTTTATTTATCCACAGAAAACGAAACCAGAAACGGTTTCGCTTTCTGCTTCTCTTTCCTCTTTTGTTTTTTATTTCACGCCAAACAGCAATTCTCCATATGTAGGGAATGGCCAGTATTTTCTTGCTGTGATGGTTTCTGCTTCGTCACAAGGCACACGCAGTTCCCGCATTTTTACTAATACCTGATCCCGAATAAAAGCGGATTCTTCGCAAACTGTTTCTGTTGATTTCAAAGAAATCAGAGATTTTTTCAGTTCCTGTATTTTCAGTGCGATTTCATCTGTCAATGCAGACAGAGTTTTCACTCTTTCGCATTCAAATGCACAGGTTATCTGTTCGTTCAGTGCCTTTTTCGCAGCTGCTGTTTTGGCAAGTTCCATTGCATATGCGGTGATTGCCGGCAGAATCTCTTTTTCCGCCATATCCACCATGGTATTTGCTTCGATAACAATGGATTTACAGTAGTTTTCCAGTACAATTTCATAACGCGCACGCAGTTCCGGTTCTGTGTAAATCTTCTGACCTGTCAGCAGTTCCACATTTTTCCGATCCAGAATATGAGGTACGCAATCAGGTGTAGAAGGATAATTGCTCAGGCCTCTTTTCAGCGTTGCTTCCTGAATCCATGCATCATCGTAGCCGTTGCCGTTAAAAATGATACGTTTATGTTCTTTAATTGTATTTTTCAGCATTTCCTGCAGGGCTGACTGGAAGTCAGGTGCCTGTTCCAGATAATCGGCATAAACCCGCAGGCTTTCTGCTACAGCACTGTTCAGCATGATATTTGCGCAGGCAATGCTGTCTGCAGACCCAACCATACGGAACTCAAATTTATTACCTGTAAAAGCAAAAGGAGATGTACGGTTACGGTCTGTGTTATCTTTTGTAAACTTGGGCAGTACGTCAACACCCAATTTCATTTTTGTCTTTTTCACACCGCAGTAAGGTGTATCATTTTCCAGAGATTCCAGAACTGCGTTCAGCTCATCGCCAAGGAAAATGGAAACGATTGCCGGAGGTGCTTCCTGTGCACCCAGACGCAGGTCATTTCCGGCTGTTGCAACGGAAATACGCAGCAAATCCTGATAATCATCCACCGCTTTGATGACCGCACACAAGAATAACAGGAACTGTGCGTTATCATGAGGTGTTTCACCGGGAGAAAGTAGGTTTACACCTTCATCCGTGGAAATAGACCAATTATTATGCTTACCGCTGCCGTTGACACCAGCAAAGGGTTTTTCATGAAGCAGACAAACCAAACCATGTCTTGCAGCAACCTTCTGCATGATTTCCATTGTAAGCTGGTTATGATCCGTTGCAATGTTGGTCGTCGTAAAAATCGGAGCGAGCTCGTGCTGCGCCGGCGCCACCTCGTTATGCTCCGTCTTTGCCAGGATCCCAAGCTTCCACAGCTCGTCGTTCAGGTCTTTCATGTAGGCCAGCACGCGCGGCTTAATCGTTCCGAAATAATGGTCCTCCAGCTCCTGGCCCTTCGGAGGCTTTGCGCCGTACAGCGTGCGCCCTGTATAAATCAGATCTTTTCTTTTCTCATAGACGTCCTTATCAATCAGGAAATATTCCTGCTCGGGGCCAACGGAAGCAGAGACACGTTTTACAGTATCGT
>NZ_CAJMDQ010000045.1 GCF_905212195.1 uncultured Anaerotignum sp.
CGTCGGAAGGAGGCGAGCTTTAGCGGAACCGGCTCTGGTCACGGCGTGAGGTTATCTAAAACATCCAAGCTTGAAGAATGGAAAGGCACTAATAGAAAATTTGCGAAATCACAAAGCCGGATGTTTCAATGCTCTCTCAGCCGTCGGAAATCTTTGATTTCCGACTGTTTTTTATTTTGCCAGATTCAATTCAAACCGTTCAAAAAATCCAATCCATTCCCCTTTCTGGTTCCGCACCCCCATCATATACATCCGCTGATTGCGGGTGTTGACGCCGATAAAAACTTCTTTGCCATTCTTTTTGATGCCTTCATAAGCCATTTTGATTTTTTCCTTGGCGGCATCTGTCAGGTGACAGTCAAAAATACTCTTGCCAATGAGTTCCCCATAGCCCCGTTCTTCATAGTAATGATACCGTGCAAAACGGTTCAGAAACCGAATGACATAATCGTTATCCACAAAGACGATGGGATAAGGGTAAGCGTTGAGGATGCCCTCCATGATTTCCAGCTGTTCCATATAGATTCCTCCTTTACGCAAAAAAGGAGGCGGAACCTCCTCCAAAGGAATTCCCGCCTCCATCATGTGCAATTACATCTCTATTTTAATATTCGGGTTCGATCAGACCATAGGAACCATTTTTCCGTTTGTAAACTACATTCACTTCGTCTGTTTCCCCATTGCGGAATACGAAGAAGTTATGACCGATCAGTTCCATTTCCATCACTGCTTCTTCAGCGTCCATGGGTTTTACTTCAAAATGTTTGATACGTTCGATCTTGTACAGAGGTTCTTCGTCCAGATCTTCTTCAGGTACCATAATTGCCTGATATTCTGCCACAAAGTTTTCGCCGCCCTGACGAACTTTGGTGCGCATCCGTTTTTTGTAGCGGACAACCTGATTTTCCAGAATATCCACAGCTTTGTCCATGGCAGCTGTCATATCTGTATCCTGTACTTCTGCACGGATCAGTCGTTTATTCAGCGGAATGGTTACTTCAACGGTAGAAACCAGTTTTTCCAGACTCAGTGTAATGGTTGCGTTGGTGTCTTCTGGGAACAGTTTTGCAATTCTGTCCAGTTTTTTCTCCACCATTTCTTTGGTCTTGTCCCAAACGTCGATATTTTTCCCAATGATGTTATACCGCATACTAACAACTCCCTTCGCAGTTTCCGTCTTTGCGGAAACCTATTGGTACACCCCTAAGGGGGACTAGAAAGACATCTCTCTTTCTATGACATACATATTCGATGTCATTTCCAAAAACCCTCTTTTCTTTGAAAAATTTTTTTCGGACTTTTGCCCAAAATTAAAAAATGGGTTTGTTCACAATTTCCGTTTGGTTGACAGAATACTATCCACAACAGACGGGCATTTTTCCACAGGCCCCACAAATGGCGGAACACAAGCCTTTGGCGAGGGCTGGCGAAAAGGGGGATAACTTGGATTTTCTCCACATATTTTCGAAAATCAGGCTGTGGATAATGTGCATAACTCTGTGTATAACTCTTTTTTCAAGGCTTTTCCTTGTGGATAAAACAAAAAGTTATCCCCCGCATGTCCTTTTTGCAAATTTCGTTCCCATTTCCCATATGTTGACATAATCTTTTCTATTTTCCATAAAAAAACAGATGCGGCGCAATACCACATCTGTCTATATTCTAATTTATGCCTGTTCGTAGGCCGCCAAAGCTTCCACATAAGCCGCTTTGGTATCGTCGTCAAAGCAAACCATGGTCACCTGTTCCATATCAGGATTGTTTCTCAGATAATTCATGATTTCCCGCACAGCGATTTCTGCCGCCAGATGCACAGGGAAACGATACACGCCGGTGCTGATGGATGGAAAGGCAATGGTCTTGATACCATTTTCCTTTGCCAGCGCCAGAGAATTGCGGTAGCAGTTTGCCAGCAGTTCTTCTTCGTCCCATTTGCCTCCGCGCCAGATGGGACCGGGTGTATGAATGACATACTTTGCTTTCAGCTTATAACCACGGGTAATTTTGGCTTCACCGGTTTTGCAGCCGCCAAGGGTTTCGCATTCTTCCAGCAGTTCTCTGCCTGCCGCCCGATGAATGGCGCCGTCCACGCCGCCGCCTCCCAGAAGGGATGTATTCGCCGCATTGACAATGGCATCCGTTTTGGCTTTCACAATATCTCCTTTTATAATAGAAAATCGTTCCATACCTTAACCCCCTATCCGGGAAATCAAAAATTCCCCTTTTGTCCCATTGTATCCCCTTTCCGAAAATTCGTAAAGGTTTTTTTGCAAAAAAACTGAAAAACCACAACGCACAACGGGACTTTTGCCCCAAAAACCACAGAAAACAACTGCCCATTTTTTCCTCTGGTGGTTTTCTCTGGCAAAATTGCACAAGCGGGACGGTCTTTTCCCCACAAGACAAAAGGGAGATTTCTTCACAAGAAAACAAAGAAAGCCGGAATCCTTGCCATGCAAGTCCCCCAGCTCTCTCAATTTTCACCAAGATTTCACCTGAATTTTATCTGGAATGTTTTCTTCCGAAGCCATCCAGCCCCTTAAGAAATCCAGAAAACAATGTTTTCTTAAGAGGCGCCTGTTTTGGAATTTTCCTCTTTTGTTGTTTTATTTCTCCAGTTTTTTCGTGGGGTCAACCCGTTCCCCGTTTACCTCCATGGCAAATACCAGATGGCTGCCCAGTGCCGCCTGATATTTGGTAGGCTGATCCAGTTTGCCTACGGTCTGACCTTGCTTCACGGTATCGCCTTTTTTCGCCATACCGTCTGCCGCCAGCGGACCGTATGTAGTCCGCGTACCGTCTGCATGTTCCAAAACAAGGGTTCTGCCGCTTTCCTCATCCTCTTTGATTTCTGCCACAGTGCCGTCTGCCGCCGCTTTCACTTCTGTGCCAGCTTCCGCCGCAATACAAAGGGTATCATTGGTGCGGTACTGGTCAAGAGTGGGGTCATAGACTGCCTTGTCCACGCTATAGGGCATCACCGTTTCCCCGGTGACAGGATAGGCGTAAGTCACCGTCTGCTGTGCTTTTTCTGTAGTCTTTTCTGTTGTTTTCTTCTCAGATGTTGTTTGGGTTTCTGTTGTTTTGGCTTCCTGCGCGGTTTCCGGGTCAGGTGCCTCACCATCGTCGTTGCTCATTTGTTCTCTCTGGGCTTTGGCTGTGTCCAGTGTGGGGCTTTTTGCCACCGTAACGGGAGAAGCAGGGCTTTCCTCCGCCGTCAGAGGCTCCTTCACATTGCTCCATGTGTAGTAAGTCATGCCTGCCCCCAAGGCCACCACGCATAACCCCATGGACACCAGCACTGCCGCCATTTTGCTTTCCTTTTTCTTTTTCATTCTGCCAACACCTCCAAGGCTATTTTGACCAGCCTTGCCCTGTTTTATGCAGTTTTTTCAAAAGAAATGCCTGTGTAATAATGGCTGAGGATTTGGCGGTAATCCATGCCTTCTTCCGCCAGTGCCTTTGCGCCATACTGGCTCATGCCTGCCCCATGGCCATACCCCTTGGTGGTGAACACAAAATCGTCCCCCTGTCGCTGAACAGTAAAATCCGCACTTCGCAGCCCCAAAGCCGTCCGCACTTCTAAGCCTGTCAGCGTCAGATTGCCTGCCTGTATCTGCTGGATATAGCCCGCTTCACTGCGCTGGATGCCGGAAAAATCCAGTTCCGCCGCCGATACGCCCAAATCTCCCAACGCGGAAAGTTTCTCCCATACGGTCTGTGCTGAAAGGGTTTCGGTGACGGTATTGTCTGGTGCAGACAGGTCACCGCTGCTGTCCACACTCCGCAAATAGGGGATTTCCTGCACCCAGACGTTTTCCGAATCCTCCGTTTTGCCTGCGCTTTGGGCATGGAACACCGCTAAAATGGGCTCTCCTTCATAGATCATGATTTCTCCTGCCGTTTCCTCCACAGCCTGTGAAACTCTGGCGGCATATTCTTCATAATGCTCCCCCCATTTTTCTTTCTGGGCGGCCGTATCCGCATAGGCTTGTCCCACGTCATAAAGGACAGCATCACTGCCTGCTTCCTCCATTTTCCGCACCTGATACGTCCTTGCCGCCACTGCCTGTGCTTTCAGAGCTTCCATGGGAAAGAGGGCAGGCATTTCCGCCGACACCACCCCCTGCACATATTCCTCCAGTTCTGTATGCTCAGGGCGTAAGATTTGCAGGTAGTCCGCTGGCCCAAAGAGATTTTTCGCCTCTGTCACCGCTTCTGTGCGAAATCCCCCGAAAATGGCCGTCACCAGCAACGGAATGACAATGACTGCCAGCAGCACATAGCCCACCAGTACCCCCAAAACTTTTTTCACCATACTGCGCCACTTCCTCTCCGTAACAGCCTATGCATCCTCGTCCCCCAAAAGAACAGGGCAAATAAAAAAAGCCGAAAACATCCTGATTTTCTCAAGATATTTTCGACTTTTGCTTATCGAATCCAGTATAACCAGATACTGAAAATCATCACAACTACAAATACCACCATACCGATTTTGGCATCTCGCCGTTCCACACGTCTGGCGCGTTTCAGCCATTCCGGGTGTCCGATGTCCGTCACATAAATGCCGCCGAAGAGCCCCGTTTCCGTTTGCAGACGAAGCTTTGTTTCCTTTCGCAGCATGAGATAAGACCGACGGGTCAGGCGGAAGTGATAGGTAACACCGTTTTGGATGCCTTCCAAAAAGTATCCCTGATTCAGCCCTTTTTCCGTGCCCTGTTCATTGGCGATGAAACAGCGGCAGGACAGCAGTTTCAATTCCTGTCGTTTTCTTCTCAGACGGTCAATGGCAGTATACACCATACGGGTATAAATCACATTAAGCCAGAGCAGCGGCAGTGTGCTGAGCCCCATGCGCCAGATAGGCAGTTTCTGACTGCCCCAGCCCTGAAGGTTCAGCATATATCCCTGAATCTGGGCTTGGGCAACGGAGTAAAACAGCAGGATAAACACACCGATATACAAAATGCCAAACAGTATGTTATGCTTTTTCCGCTGGCGGATGTTCCACATTTTCACATCCACCATGCCCAGCCTGCAAATGAGGAACATGACGAAACAAATCAGTACCATGAGCCCGTTGATCTGCATACCCGTTTCATAAGTGATGGTCAGGGCCAATATGGGAATGAGCCAGCCCATGAGCAAAACCCAGCCTTTCCGCCCCGTCACCACTGCCGTGAAGATGCAGCCATATGCAGTTATGAGTGTGGCAAAACCCAGCCATTCCATTACAAAAGACCCCTTACAACCTTACTCTTAAATACCGCGGAAAATATCCGGGCGGAATTTGCTTCTTCTGCGGCTTTCTTCAATCTGCGCCAGAATTTTGTCCCGTTCGCCATTGAGGGTGCCGCCCAAAGCGATATAGTTGGAAGCGTGGTTTGCACGGAACATGGTGCCTTCCGCGTCTACACTGCGGATGAACAGTTCTGTTTCGTCCAATACTTCGTGAGGGTCTAAGAGTTCCACTTCGCCTCTGTTGTACTGGTCATACAGTTCTGTGCCAGGTTCTACCATCAGTGTCAAAAAGCCCACATATTCCGGTTTGATGGCGGAAATGACACGAGCACTGTTCAGTGCGTGTTCTCTCCAGCGTTTTTTGCCGCCCAGACCTGAAATAACAGTCATGGACAGAATCATGCCAGCTTCTCTGACTTTGATGCCGGCAGCAATCATTTCTTCGGAAGTAACGCCTTTTTTCACTTCTTTCAGCACGTCGTCGTCGCCGCTTTCCAGACCCATGTAAACCATGTCCAGACCAGCGTCTTTGAGCTGTTTCAGTTCTTCCGGTGTTTTGCCCAAAATATCCTTGGGCGCACCGTAAACGGAAATACGTTCCACTTCGGGGAAGTATTCATGGCATTTGTCCAGAATATATAACAAATCCTGTGTTTTTACAATGAGAGCATCGCCATCTGCCAAAAAGATACGGCGCACTTTGATATGGCTGTAATATTTTCTGGCCATTTCCAGATCTTCCGCCACTTCTTCCAGAGGACGGATACGGAATTTCTTATCCTTATACATGTTGCAGAATGTGCAGGTGTTTCTGGCACAGCCAATGGTCAGCTGAATGATCAGGCTGCCCGCCTCACTGGGCGGTCTGTAAACGGTTCCTTCATATCGCATCAAACATCTCTCCTATTCTGTGTTATCGTCGTTCATATCATTTTATTATACAGGCAAAACGGGGATTTTATCAATACCCATTTCTTCCATTTGACAATGCGTCGATTTTTGTCTATAATAGGGCATGAACTTTTTCGTTAATACGGTTTTTGTTTCTGAAGCAGGCGGGAAGACGGCGCCTTTGCATATGGGAAGGCAGCATCTGCGGCTGTTTTTTTGTGTGCATTTGTCGAAATCCTGACTGATTTGGAATCCGTCTGATTATGTAGAAGCCGCTTTGCGGCACCCCCATTCCTTCTGCATGAAAGGGCGCGGCATCAAAAACCTTATTAAGCGATTATCCTAGGATAATCGAAAGGGGAGCAGCTTCGGCTGTTCCCTTTTCCTTTTTCCGGCGTTAAAAAAGCGGCATCCCTCACGCAAGAGGAATGCCGTTTCTTGATTACTTCTTAAAATTCTTCTACCAGACCGTCACTGTTGAATTCCAGTGTAACGCTCTTGCCTTCTTTCTTTTCAAATTCTTTTTCGTCATCCACGCCGCAGTTCTTCAGCAGTGTGGTCTTGGAAACGGTGTTAAATACCCAAGATCTGGTGTCGGTTTCAATGGTTACGCTGCCGTTGTCATATTCTACAAATTCGCCTTTTGCAGATTTTACTGTAGCATTGATGCGTTCCACTTTATCCTTATCGCTGATGGTCGCTTCTACATAAACTTCGACATCATCGTCTTTCAGCATTCTTTCAAACATATCCTTGCTGCTGTAAGCAAAGCTGCTGCTGGTGATATATGTCTTGGAATCCCAGCTGTAGGATTTGCCGTCGATTTCGATCTTGCTGCCATCAACAGAAGCTGTGCCTTTCACGCGTTTTGTACCGCTGTTGTAGCTGCTGTCGGTTACGATAATCTTGGAGATTTCACCGTCGTTGTTGAATTCCAGTTCTACGGAAGAACCACGATAGCCGGTTGTTTCCAGATCTTCTGCATCGTAATCGTCACTGTCTGTTTTAGGATTGCTAATGGCATAGAGCTTGAACTGGGAACCGTCAGAAGTTTCCAGTGTGAATTCTTTTTTGCCTTTGTCATATTCAACCAGTTTGCCTTCTGCTGCTGTCAGTCTGGCGTCGATTCTTGTGATTTCATTGTTTGCATTGGCTCTTACTTCTGCATACAGAGTCACATCATCACAATTTGCCATACGGGTCAGCACTGTCAAAGAGCTGGTCTGGGCACCGCCGATGACCAGAGGATATTTTTTCATCGATCCATCTGCATCCTCGCCATACAGATTTTCATTATCTGTATCTTCATCTTTAGGGTCGACATTGTACTTATTCAGAAGTGTATATTCTGTGGAAGAAGTCTTGAATTTCAGCTTGCCGTCCTTGATATATTCCACAGTACCTTTCTTTTCAGTAGCTTCTGCTTCGCCAAACGCATTCTCTCTTTCGTTATCTTTTACCATATAAATTGCTGTGATCTTGCCGGATTTATCGAAATTCATGCGGGCATACATGGTGTCGTAATCGTCTTTATCATCGTCGCCATCATAGAAAGACTCTGCACCTTTGAAGGAAACTTCATTCCATTTTGTAGCGCCTTTTTCCCAGATATAGTAAGTGATGTCACTGGTGGAGCCAAATTCATAAGTGGTGGATGTGCCGCCTCTGGAAACAATGATACGGTCTTTATTGAAGCCTTTCACTGTGTAAGTGGAAGATGCTGTATTATCTGTGAATTTATCTTCTGTCATGATGACTTTGGTAGCTTTGCCCTTGCTGTTTACGGTTACTTTTACATAAACAGTGCCGCTTTCTGCCATCTCTTCCAGTTTTTTCGCTGTGGATTTTTCATCACCAATGTAGAATTCACAATCGGAAGCAAAGTCTACAGTCTTTCTTGCGTTGCTGCCGGAAGCTTTGTAGTATACGGTGGTGCTGGTGAAGTCTGTTACTTCCCCTGTCTGGGTGTATTCATCTTTTACTGTTACATAAACAGCCTTTGCATACAGTACATCCTGACGTTCGCCGTCTACTTTTTCATTCTTTGTTTCTGTATTCAGGCCAGCATATACATACTTGTCGGAGTTATCATCGATAACATCCTTGATAGCACTTTCTGTGGTCTTTTTGCCATCCAGATAGTAAACGCAGTCTGTATCGATTTTATATTTTGTGGTTTCACCTGTGTTTTCGCTTTCCAGATTCAGATAGCCGTCTTTCAGGGAATAGATGTAGCCAACAGCGTCATATTTTTCCTGTGCGGATGCTTCTTCGTCCAGCAGGTAAATCTTTGTGATAACCAGACCATCAAATACCAGACTGACTCTGTCACCTTTGGTCAGGCTGCTGATGGGCATTTCTCTGCTGCCGTCTTTGTTGTAAATGCTGATATTGTCATCGGAAATGGACAGTTTGTTCCGTTCGCCGTTGTCCATCTTCACGTCGATGTCGTAGTAATTGCCGTCATGGTTGACAATTTCTGTGATTTCACCGGTATTTGCCAGTTCGTTTGTCAGCAGGTCATAAGTCTTGTTCATGATAACTGCCATTTCTGCACGGGTGATGTTTGCAGTAGGATTGAAATTGCCGTTATCATCACCGGAAACAATGCCCAGTCTGGTCAGCAGATCCACATAAGGCATCGCTTCGTCGGAAATACGCCAGGAGTCGTTGTAGTTGACGCCAGTACCAGCGTAAATGTCATATTTTTCAGACAGTGCACGGCCAAACATCACAGCCACATCCTGACGGGTTGCAGGATTGGAAACGCCGTTTGTAGTGAACTTGGGCAAATCAGCTGCCATCAAAATCTGTGCAGACAGACCATAAGCCACTGTGGACTGGCTCCATGTAGGGATTTTGTATGTATTGAGCACAGTCTGATAAATGGACAAGGTATTTGTTGCGCTTGCCTTCAGATTGCCTGTTTTGTCCATGAGGTTGTAAATCATCACCATGGCTTCGCTGTAGGTAACGTTATTTTTCGCACGGAAAGTGCCGTCTTCATAGCCGTTGATAAGACCTTTGTCGGATACAGCCTGGATGGTGGAAGATGCCCAGGACACTTCATTAATATCACTAAATGTGGCAGCGGATACTGTCACAGGCAGACTGCCTGCTACCAGAACAGCAGCCAATGCCATTGCCATTTTGCGTTTCATGTTGTATGTACCTCCTTTGGGATTGTATATTTTGTCAAAAAAATGATATTCCAATGGTATCTTATGGTTTAGTTTACCATATTTTCCGGTGGTTGCATAGACCCGCTTCTTTAAGATTTCATTGCAATTTCTGGAAATACGCCCTGTTGTATCATACGAAAAAAGGGGGCTGGAAGTTCCCCCTTTTCCTATGCCCCTTCCTCTGCTGTCTGCTCCATACGGTCTACAATGGCTTCGTTTGCCGTCACAGAAACCATCTGCAAATGCTTGTCAGCACCTCTGGCGGCCGTTTCCGCCTCCTGCATGAGCCGCCCCAAAGCCGTGCCTTTCTCTTCCGTGCGAAGCCCAATGATGGCCGTATGCCCTGCCACCACCACAGCACTGTCCGTGACACCGGGAACTTCCATCAATGCTTTTTGTATCTGCTGGGCACGTTCTTTGGGATTTTCCGTCACTGCCGCCAGACTGGTGGCTGTCTGCTGCCCCGCACAGCCGCAAAGGAGGAAAAGAAGCAGAAAAACAACATATTTTTTCAAATTTCCACCCCCATTTCTCTTTTATCATGCCCCGGAAAACTGCTTTCTCGCCATGGAAAATCCAGCTGTTTTTTCCGCAAAAAAACTGTATACCGCCGCGCTTTTGTGCTACAATAAAGAAAAAAGCCAATACATCCGCAAGGAGGGATTTTTATGGAAAGAGAACGCAGAAGACATTATCGTGTAGCCATGCGTCAGCTGGAAGAAACACCGGCAGAAGGCATGTATGTAACCAGAGAAGAAGCCAGAGGATATGCTATCCTCACCGCAGCCCTTGGCGCTCTGCTGTTTCTGATGATCCTGTTCAAAGGCAGAAAAAAATGAACCCCATGCCCTTTTGACTTTGTCAAAGGGGCTTTTTTCCGCTCAAAGCAAGGTATTCCTTGCCATTTTCACCGCTTTTGGCTATAATGTTTAACAGTGAACACGCAAACCGTTTGGAAAGGAAGAAATGAAATGAAACTGGGTATCGTAGGTCTGCCCAACGTGGGCAAAAGCACCTTATTCAACTCTATGACTCTGGGGAAAGCAGAAGCGGCAAACTATCCCTTCTGTACCATCGACCCCAACGTGGGCATCGTAACTGTGCCTGACGAAAGACTGACAAAACTGACAGAAATGTATAACTCCGCAAAAACCACACCTGCTGTCATCGAATTCGTTGACATTGCCGGTCTGGTGCGTGGTGCCAGCAAAGGCGAAGGTCTGGGCAACAAATTCCTGTCCCACATCCGTGAAGTAGACGCCATTGTACACGTGGTACGCTGCTTCGAAGATACCAACGTGGTACATGTGGACGGCTCCATCGACCCCATCCGCGACATCGAAACCATCAATCTGGAACTGGTATTCTCCGATCTGGAAATTCTGGAACGCCGTATTGCAAAAACAGGCAAAATGGCAAAAGCAGACAAGTCCCTCCAGAAAGAAGTGGACGTGCTCCAGAAACTGAAAGACGCACTGGAACAGGGCATTTCCGCTCGTGCGGTGGAATTTGACACACCGGAAGAAAAAGCTTTCGTGGACAGCCTGACACTGCTGACCGCAAAACCTGTGCTGTACGCTGCAAACGTAGCCGAAGACGATCTGGCTGACGACGGCGCAAGCAATGAATTTGTACAGCGTGTAAGAGAATACGCAGCCAAAGAAGGCAGCGAAGTATTCGTATTATGCGCAAAAATCGAAGAAGAAATCTCTGATCTGGACGAAGCAGACAAAAAAGAATTTCTGGCAGATCTGGGCGTAGACGGCAGCGGTCTGGACCGTCTGATTGCAGCCAGCTATAAACTGCTGGGGCTCATCAGCTACCTGACAGCAGGCCCTCAGGAAAGCCGTGCATGGACAATCACAAAAGGCACCAAAGCACCTCAGGCTGCTGGTAAAATCCATAGTGACTTCGAACGTGGCTTCATCCGTGCGGAAGTTGTGGCTTATGACGACCTGATGCGTCTGGGCTCTTACAATGCCGCAAAAGAACAGGGTCTGGTTCGCTCCGAAGGCAAAGAATATGTTGTCAAAGACGGCGACGTGGTTCTGTTCCGCTTCAATGTGTGATTTGAATTAGAACGTAAGAAAGGCGTATTTCCAAAGGAAATACGCCTTTTTATGTTGTCATTATTCATTGCAGAACATACCGTTTTTTGCTAAAATATCCCTATGGATTGCTGCTTGGCGGTTTGTCACTCTCTGTCAAAGGGGGTGATGCTATGTATGTTACATATTCCGACTTGATTCAAATCGGATTGCTCGTAGCCATTGTCGCCCTATTTCGGGACCGATAAAAAACTGACCGCCTAACCTGCAAGTTAGACGGTCACAAACCTATTTTCAGGACAGACCGCCTCGGGAAAAGCGGCAATCCTTTTTCTTATGGTTATTTTATCACGATTCTATTCATTCCGCAAGATTTCTTTTCCTTACAACCCCGGTACCCGCAGCTGGTAATCTGTCACATAAATTCCTTCCACATCTTCATTTTCCAGCAGTTTTCTCATTTCTGCCGGTGTGCCGTAATACAGGAATCCATAGGTTTTTACACCGTTTTCCGTTACATATTCCTGCACCATCTGACAAGTGCTGCCATGGTTGTTAGACTGATTTAACCTTGCGTAAAAATCTGCATGGTCGATACTGTACTGGAGCAGGGCAAGGAAATGCTTCTCCCACGCCTCTGCCAGAGGCACATCCTCATGCATGGACAATTCATAAAAAGGATAGGCTTCATCCACGTTATCGAAAACATACCCACTGTCACTGGCATCAAATCCCATCAAAGGAAAAAGCTGCTGATCCTCTGGAGAAATCCGTACACCGACCCAGCCCAGATACCCCTCCTGCTGTGCCGCGAAGTTCTCCAGTTCTTCCATGGTCCAGTCTTTCCCCAAAGAAACATAGGCTTCCATTTGCATATATTCCGGCAAGTCTGCCAATGCCGCTTTTGCCTCCGCAGATGGCGTAATGACACTGTGCTCTCCATCCACATCCACAAAAGGCTTAGTTCCTCTGGAAAAAACATTCATACTGCTATACTTGTACGCATTGTGATTGAGTTCGATTTTTCCTCTGGTTGCCGTACCATTCAGCCAAGTATATTCCCCTGTAAACCAATCTCGCTGCTGTACCTGCAAGTCGTATTTGCCCCATCCCTGTTCCGTAGGAAGAACAGATTCCATCTGCACTTCCGGCATGGTCAATTCTGTCAAAACCGCCATGTGGCAGTCTATATCATAAGCAAACTGCTGAAAATCCCGTTCCGTGGGATCATACCAAATAATCTTACTAATGACAGGCTGAAACGCCGTCAGCGCTCCCATGACCACGCAGGCAATGACCACCGCAATGGCAATGATGCGCCGTCCCCGTTTTTTCATGGAGCGGTCGATCTTTTGCAGTTCCTCCTGCTGGCCAGCCAAATCTTCTCCTTCCATGTCCACATCCTGTTCCAGTAGATATTCCGTCAGGGCATTGTATTTTTCCAGTTCCGCCTCCACCTGTTTTCTCTCTTCCGGCGTTGCGGTCTGATTTTTGTATTTCTCCAAAAGTTCCCGAAATGTCATGGCTTTTCACCTCCTAATTTCTGTTTCAGTCTGGCTCTGGCACGAAACAGTGCCGTTTTCACAGCCGTTTCCGAAATGCCTCTGAGTCCTGCCATCTGCCTGATGGACAGTCCCCCGAAATAATGCCAGATCAAAAGCTCCCGGTCTGCCGGAGAAAGGCGGTTCATAGCCGTATAAAGCCGCCGGTTTTCCTCTTTTTGCAGCACACCGGAAAGGGCATCCTCGGGCACAGGGATTTCCGCGGGCATTTCTCCCCCCTGCCGCTTCTGTTTCCGCAGCGTATCCAGCCAGAGATTCCTGCATACCCGCAAGAGCCACCAGAAAAACCCTTCCGGGCAGCCCTCCACCGTCAGGAAAGCCTTCTCAAAGCCCTCACTGACAATGTCCTCTGCCGTTTCCCTGTCCCGGCACAAAGAGAGGACATACAGATACGCTTTCTGGTGATATTTTTCGTACAATTCCCGCAATACGTCAGATTCCATAGCCCCCTCCTTTCCTGCCCTTTTACTTTATAAACGATTTCACTGCCAAAAGGTTACATCTTTTTTTCAGTATACCAAAACAGGCGGATTTTGTACGATTTTTTCTGGGAAAAACCATGCCCACGGATTTTCTTTTCTGTCCGTCTGTGGTATACTTTTGTCAGAATTGAAAGGAGGCAAATACTTATGAAATTTCAATATTATATCCCTTCCCGGGTGCTGTTCGGCAGCGGTCAGCTGGACAGACTCCATAAACAGAAACTGCCCGGCAAAAAAGCCCTCATCGTGATTTCCTGCGGTACTTCCGTGCGGAAATACGGCTATCTGGCACGTCTGGAAGAACAGCTGGACAAAGCAGGCGTAGCCCATGTGATTTTCGACAAAATCCAGCCCAACCCCACAGAACATCATGTTATGGAAGGGGCAGCGCTGGCAAAAGCAGAAGGCTGTGACTTCGTCATCGGTCTGGGCGGCGGCTCCATCATTGACTCCGCAAAAGCCATTGCCGTTATGGCAACAAACGAAGGCCAGTTCTGGGACTATGTTTCCGGCGGTACTGGCGGCGGCAAAGCTGTTCCTGTAACGCCTCTGCCTATCGTAGCCATCACCACCACAGCAGGCACAGGTACAGAAGCAGACCCTTGGGCTGTTATCACCAATCCCGAAGGCGAAAAAATCGGTTTCGGTTATGACGGCACATTCCCCGTGCTGTCCATCGTTGACCCTGACCTGATGATGAGTGTACCGGAAAAACTCACAGCTTATCAAGGATTTGACGCCCTGTTCCACAGCACAGAAGGCTATATCAACCGCTACACCAATCCCATCAACGACCTTTATGCTCTCAAAGCCATCGAGCTCATCGGCAAAAGCCTTGCCAAAGCAGTGAACGACGGCAGCGACAAGGAAGCAAGAGAAGATGTGGCGCTGGCAAACACTCTTTCCGGCATGAGCGAAAGCATCGGCGGATGTACTTCCGAACACGCCATGGAACATCCTCTCAGCGGCAAAAATCCCAAACTGGAACATGGCGCTGGTCTGATTATGCTTTGCGAAGCATACTACACCTACTGGGCGGAACGTGGTGTGGTTGACGACCGCATGATCGCCATGGCAAAAGCGCTGGGCAAAACAGACGCTACAAAACCTATGGATTTCGTAGATGCTCTCCACGATCTGAAAGTTGCCTGCCATGTGGACGACCTGAAAATGTCCGATTACGGCATCAAAGAAGAAGATTTGGAAATGTACACCAAAATGGCTTATGACACCATGGGCGGTCTGTTCCAGGTAGACCCTGCGGACATGCCTTTTGAGGACTGTCTGGCAATTTACAAGAAAGCATATCGGTAAAACTATCGTCAAAAGCTCATTTCATTCAAGCTTTTGACGAAATGACAGATGTAAAACAGTTCGTTCCATCGGCATAAATGCCTTGAAACTCTCTGTTTGTCCTCGTCGGAAATAAATTCCGACTGCGGATTCCAGATGTAACTGTTTTGTCATTAAGGTTTTACAAGTTTTACAACTCTTTAGCTTTTATCAAATAACTGCTCGGGGAACCAAAACAGCTCTCACCCCGGGCAGTTTTTCCATTCAGGAGGGATTCCATGAGAAAAAGAACCATCTTCCTGCTGATACTGGCTGTGGTTTTGGCTTGCGTCCTGTTCTTCTGCCGTTTTTACTTTTTCGGCACCAGCAGTGCCCCCGTAAACGCCAAAACAAACGCGGATTTTCAGATTCCCGATTTTCACAGCCAGACGGACAAAGACGGGGATGGGCTAGACGACCAGACAGACCTTTTGCAGGGGGCACGTACTTACATCGCCACCCAGCCCCGGTACAAAAGCAAGTATTACGAAACGGGCTATCCCGACGACGGCTATGGTGTCTGCACTGACGTCATTGCCAATGCCATGTTATCCGCAGGCTATGACCTGAAAGAACTGGTGGCGGAGGACATTGCCGCCCATCCGGAAGATTACGACATTGAGGAACCCAATCCCAACATTGACTTTCGCCGTGTCCGCAATCTGAAAGTATACTTTGCCCATACCGCCATCCCTCTAACAACGGACATTTCCCAAATCGACCAATGGCAGGGCGGCGACATTGTGCTATTTTCCAACCATATCGGCATGGTGTCTGACCAGCGCAACGATAAGGGGATTCCCTATGTTATCCACCACAACGACCCTTTCCAGTCCGCATATGAACAGGATATTCTGGAAAAACGCCATAATATTGTGGGGCATTATCGGATTAGCCCATAAAAACTACATAGCTATAAAAAAAGCCGAAACCCCTTTGCCCAAGGATTTCGGCTTTTTGTTTTTGATAAAGAAATTCCTAACAGAATTTCTTTTTTGTCTTTATTTCAATAGCTTCTGCAACGCCTTCACATCCAGCAGATTCACCGTTTCAAATTTGCCTTTGTAAAACACTGCCCAGTTCTGGAACACACAAGGCAGATGTTTCGCCTTTTCCAAAGTATCCACTTCCACAAAGTCTGCTTGAATCTGGTTTTCATCGCAATATTCCTGCAGTTTCTCCACCGTCTGACAGACAAAAGGACACTGCATATCATAATAGATGGTCAAATCCTGACTTTCCATTTTCTCCGCCTTTGCCTGGGTCGCAAAATGGGGATAAGTTCCGTCAAAGGAAAGCGCCAGCAGTTCATAGCCGCTTTCTGTGGTATCCACAGACACAAAGCCATATTTCTTAGCAAAATCTTGGTCAGAAAGCCATGCTTTCTGCTTCTTTGCCCCTAACATGCAGATGCCGGATTTTCCTTTTGCCTTGGCGTCGTTGATGGCATATTCCAGCAGTTCTTTGGCATACCCTTTGCCGCGATATTCTCCCAGCACCCACAGGCAATAGAGATACAGATAATTCTCCCCTTCCACAGGCACCCATGCCTTCTCCAAAGGAGCATATTCTATAAATACCGTTCCTTTCACATCCAATTTTCGAAAGACATGCCCCTCTTTTAGCCGTTCTGCCAGCCAGCTCCGTTTCGCTTCCACGCCGGGATGCTTTGTTTTGGTGCGGATGATGCAGCAAAGATGCTCTGTTTCCAGATTTTCCGCTGTGAGATTCACAAAATCAGCCATCGCTTCCCCTCCTACAAAAAAACAGGCTCTTTTTAAGAGCCTGTTTTCATTTCTTGATTAAACTGCCGCTACTTTTGCGTCAATATCTGCTTCCAGAGCGTCGATTTTCGCCTGCGCGTCTGCCAGGGAATCGCCTTTTACGCCGATATAGAATTTCAGTTTAGGTTCTGTGCCGGAAGGACGTACACAAATCCAGGAACCGTCTGCCAGTGTGTAGTAAACTACGTCGGAAACAGGCAGAGGACTTGCGGTTTCTTCCCCTGTTTTCAGGTTTTTGAATACCTGTGTCTTATAGTCTTTTGCCCATTCTACGGCAACGCCTGCAAATGCCGCGGGAGTTTCTGCACGGAAGGAAGCCATGATTTTCTGGATTTTTTCTACGCCGTCCAGACCTTTCATGGTCAGGGATTTTACGCCTTCACGGAAGTAGCCGTATTTTGCATACAGTGCCATGAGGCCGTCATACAGTGTCATACCCTGTTTCTTGTAGTAAGCTGCCATTTCGCAGATGAGCAGTGTTGCCACAACGGCGTCTTTATCTCTGGCATATGTGCCTGCCAGACAGCCGTAGCTTTCTTCAAAACCGAAGATATAGGAATGGCTGCCGGTTTCTTCAAAGCCTTTGATTTTTTCACCGATGAATTTGAAGCCTGTCAGCACGTCCATCAGTTCCACGCCGTAAGCTTCGCACATGGGGCGAATCATTTCTGTACTTACGATGGTTTTGATGACTGCGCCGTTTGCGGGCAGTGTGCCTTTTGCTTTCTTCTGGGACAGGATGTATTCTGTCAGCAGTGCGCCGGTCATGTTACCTGTGAGCACTACATATTCGCCTTTATCATTGCGTACCATTGCGCCTACACGGTCACAGTCAGGGTCAGTGCCCACGATGATGTCTGCGCCTTTTTCTTCTGCCAGTTTCTGTGCCAGCACGAATACCTTAGGGTCTTCGGGGTTGGGATAACCAACAGTTGTGAAATCGGAGTCGGGCATTTCCTGTTCTTTTACCACATATACCTGATGGAAGCCTGCTTTTTCCAGCGCTCTGCGGACGGGCAGGTTACCGGAGCCGTGGATAGGTGTATAAACGATTTTCAGGTCGTCTGCCATTTCTTCGATGATTTCAGGCGCCTGACGCTGTGCCAGTACGTTGGCGTCAAAAGCGTTGTCCACATCTTCGGAAATATACTGGAACAGACCTTTTGCCTGTGCTTCGTCCATGGCCATTTCTTTGATTTCGCCGAAGCTTGCCACTGCGTTTACTTCTGCGATGATGTCTTTATCTCTGGGTGCAACAACCTGTGCGCCGTCTGCCCAGTAAACTTTGTAACCGTTGTATTCGGGGGGGTTATGGCTGGCTGTGATAACGATACCAGCTGTGCAGCCCAGTTCCCGTACAGCAAAGCTCAGCATGGGTGTAGGACGCAGAGAAGGGTATACATAAGCACGGATGCCGTTGCCTGCCAGTACCAGACCAGCAATCTGGGCAAATTCGGGGGACATATGACGGGAGTCAAATGCGATCGCCACGCCTTTTGCCGCGCCGCCCTGCTTGATGATGTAATTTGCCAGTCCCTGGGTCGCACGGCGGACGGTGTAGATATTCATCCGGTTAATACCTGCACCGATGATGCCGCGCAGTCCTGCCGTACCAAACTCCAAATCCATATAGAAACGCTCTTTAATCTCATTTTCATCGCCCTCAATGGCGCGCAATTCCTCTTTCGTTGCCTCGTCAAAGTATGGATTTTCCAGCCATTCTTTGTAAATCGTCATGTAATCCTTCATGATTCACTTACCCCCTGCTTTCTTCTAGGATGACTTTCTTTTTCTCCATTATAGTATAATTATTCTGAAAAATAAAGAGAATTTCGGTTACTATTCTTTGTCTTTATTTTTTCTCTTTTCAAAGTTTCTCCATGATGTATCGAATACGCTTAACCAAAGAATTTATATGCATATGTAAATCAACATTTCTTATCGGATTGCCTCAAGAAAGAGGTTCCGTGCTGTCTGCTGTTCTTCCAGCTTCTGCAGTTTTTCAATGCTGCGGACTGGAATCCACGCCTTGCCTGCATTATAATAAAAATTTAACTGTTTCCAGTATTTTTCCGGATATAAAAACAGGTAATAGAGGTATGTCCGCTCCTGTGCATTCAACGGCAGAATACGATCATACGTCTCCAGCAGCCGCATCCCCAGACGCAAATCCCAGCCATGCTTTTCCAATATTTTGCGCGTAAAATGATACAGGTCTTCGACCTGGACACCCCGGTGCATCCGATTAAATTCAATCACCGCCATCTCATTTTCTTCTGCCAATAAAATATGATGCTGGTTCAGATCCCCGTGACACAAATAGTTTTCCGGCTCGCCTTCCTGCTCGATCTGCGCTTTCAGCCCGCCTGCTGCTTCCTGCGCCTGCTCATAAAAGATGGCAAAGCTTCCGCTGACTGCCCTCTCAAAATCCGATTTACGCCGTTTTTTCCGGATATAATTCCGCGTACGAACAAGTTCCCGGTTGTGGCGCTCCATCTCCGCCACCGCCGGACGCGTGAGAATTGACCCCAGATTCCACGACTCATCGATCGCAATGCCGCGCAGTGTCCGGTGCAGCTTCGCGATCTGCCCGACCGCCCGGACTACCTCCGCCTCGCTCTGCACACTGCACTCACGCCCGGAAAACCATTCCTTCACAACACACCGCGTTCCATCCTCCGCCACCGACAAAAGCTCGCCCTCCCGGTTCCGCATATACTGATCGGTCCGGCATGTTTTCTGATTTTGCAGAACATTCATGATTTGTTCTTCAAATTCAAGACGTTTGACGGTCCCCTTATATTCCCGGAGGAGTTTTAACCCCTGACTCGTCTCGCAGATCCATGCGCCTCTTCCACGGCGCTTCGACTGCACTTCCAGTTCATACTGTTCCAGCACCTCGGTTGTTCTCTCGTTCACAACTTCCCCCTCCTGCCTCTATCCGGCTGCCCGCCTTTCCATTTCCCAAAAGAATGTGGACAGCACATTTTCACGCCGGGCCACAGCTGCTGACAGCTATGTTAATTGCAACATTCACACGATTATGCAAATATGCACATCAGACACCCAGCCTGCTACTCCTAACCTATGAGAGGGGGCTTACAAATATGCTTATGCATAAATATCGCAGATTTGAAACACAGTGCGCAAACTATAACACACAATTGCCAATGTGGAGCGATTACGAAATTCTGTTCATTGCCATCATTTTGACGGTATGTTACAATGATTCACGTTGGGATAAAAAACGGTCTGGCTCTTTGTCCCAACAATCAGGCAAAAAATCAAATAATATATTTTACTGTAAATGAAAAGGAGGTCTCTCTTTGTCCATACAATCCGCTCACCGTTCCAACGATGAAAATACGCGCCCGCATTCAGGAGCAGCATCATCCCGTGAAGCTGATCTCGGCAGTGCGCCGATCGGGTCGCTTCTTTTTAAACTGGCGCTCCCGGCAATTGCCGCACAGATCATCAACGTTCTCTATAACATGGTTGACCGCATGTACATCGGCCATATCCCGGACATCGGTCCCAGCGCCCTGACCGGCGTCGGCGTCACAATGCCGATTATCATGTGCATTTCCGCTTTTGCCGCACTCGCCGCCATGGGCGGTGCCCCGCAGGCGTCGATCCTGATGGGAAAAGGCGACAAGGATTCCGCTGAAAAGGTACTCGGCAACTGTACCTTCATGCTGACCGTCATTTCGCTCGTCCTGACCGCCCTGTTTCTTGGCTTTGGGCGCCCGATCCTCCTGATGTTCGGCGCCAGTGAGAAGACGATTCTCTACGCCTGGAACTACATGAAAATCTACGTCTGCGGCACTTTCTTCGTCCAGATGGCGCTCGGACTCAATGCCTTTATTAACGCACAGGGTTATGCCAAAACCGGCATGATTACCGTTGCCATCGGCGCTCTCTGCAACATCATCCTCGATCCGATCTTTATCTTCGGACTGCATCTGGATGTGCGCGGCGCAGCACTTGCAACCATCCTTTCACAGGGTATTTCCTGTATCTGGATTCTGCGTTTTCTGACCGGAACGCATAGTACCCTGCGGATACGGCTCCGCAACCTGCGCCCGCAGAAGAAATTTATCCTGCCATGCCTGGCGCTCGGACTGGCGCCGTTTATCATGCAGTTTACAGAAAGTGCACTGTCCATCAGCTTTAACACCAGCCTGTTGAAATATGGCGGCGATACC
>NZ_CAJMDQ010000046.1 GCF_905212195.1 uncultured Anaerotignum sp.
GCGGCAGCCATGGCGGCTGTCATGATAGCCATGACAGGCTGTGGAAGCAGCGCAGAAACAGAAGAAACAACAGCAGAAACCACTGGCGACGGTACTTATACCGTAGGGATCATCCAGCAGCTGGAACATGCGGCACTGGACGAAGCCACCAAAGGTTTTCAGGATACCCTCACAGAAAAACTGGGGGACAAAGTGACATTTGACTATCAGAACGCACAGAACGAACAGGCAAACTGCGCTACCATCGCAACCAAATTCGTTTCCAATAACGTGGATCTGATTATGGCCAATGCCACAACCGCTTTGCAGGCATCTGCGGCGGCAACAGGCGACATCCCCATCGTGGGTACATCCGTTACGGACTATGTGACAGCAGGCGTTATCGAATCCAATGACGCACCGGGCTACAACGTTACAGGGGCATCCGACTTGGCACCTGTAGACCAGCAGATCGCACTGCTGCAGAAAATTGTGCCTGATGTGCAGAAAGTAGCCATCGTATATTGCAGCGCGGAACCCAACTCCCAGTTCCAGTCTCAGCTGGCACAGGCAGAATTGGACAAAGCCGGCATCGCATGGGAAGAATTTACAGCAGCTGACTCCAACGAAGTACAGGCGGTTATCACAAACGCCATCACAGACTGCGACGCAGTATATATTCCTACAGACAACACCATGGCAAATAACATGGAAATCATCAAAAACGTAACCGTACCTGCAAAAATCCCTGTCATCTGCGGGGAAGAAAATATGTGTGCAGCAGGCGGCTTGGCAACACTGAGCATCAGCTACTACGAACTGGGCTGCAAAGCCGGTGAAATGGCTTACGAAATTCTGGTAAATGGTGCAGACCCTGCCACCATGCCCATTGAATACGTTTCCGAAAACGTGACACCGAAATACAATGCAGAAATCGCAGAAGCATTGGGCATCACCATGCCGGATGACATGGTTGCCATCGGTACCGAAGAATAAAAATGAAACAATGACATGACGAAATCATTTTAGAAGGAACAGCGGGACCAACCGTCCCGTTGTTTTTTCTTCCAAAGGAAAGAGGAAAGAAAAAAAGAGGAGGGATCACCCATGGAAATCATGGATCTGATACGAGCACTGCCCGGCTCTGTAGCCCAAGGGCTCATTTGGGGAATTATGGCAATTGGGGTATACATCACTTATAAAGTTCTGGACTATGCGGATTTGACTGTAGACGGCAGCATCGGCACCGGCGGCGCTGTAGCCGTTGTGATGATGCTGGCAGGGGTCAATCCTTATGTGGCGCTGGTATGTGCCACGGCGGCAGGGGCATTGGCTGGTCTGGTGACAGGGCTGTTCCATACCCTGTTTGGCATTCCGCCCATCTTGTCCGGGATTTTGACACAATTAGGATTGTATTCCGTGAATATGCGTATTATGGGGGCGTCCAATAAAGCCATCAACGTCAATCAGTATGACCTGATTTTGAGCCTGCGGGATATTCCTCACGCCATTTTGGTATCTGTGATTTTTGTAGCGGCCACCATCGCTGTTTTATACTGGTTCTTCGGCACAGAAGTAGGCCGTGCCGTTCGTGCTACCGGCAATAACGCCAATATGTCCCGTGCCCAGGGCATTAACACAAACCGTATGAAAGTATTTGGTCTGGTGCTCTCCAATGCGCTGGTAGGACTTTCCGGTGCGCTGTACGCCCAGTATCAGGGCAATGCCGACGTCAACATGGGCAGAGGCGCCATCGTTATCGGTTTGGCGGCAGTTATCATCGGTGCAGTGCTGTTCGGCAAGATTTTCAACAATTTTGCTTTGCGTATGCTCAGCGTTGTATTCGGCGCTATTTTATACTTCGTGGTTATTGCCGTTGTCCTTTGGCTGGGACTGGAAACCACAGACTTGAAACTGATTAGTGCGCTCATCGTTGCGCTTTTCCTTGCAGTGCCTTATCTTCAGGGAAGATGTCGTATTCGCCGCGCAGGAAAGGGGGCTTGAGATTATGTTGGAATTGAGAAACGTATCAAAAACATTCAATGCAAATACCATCAATGAAAAAAGAGCCCTCAGCGGCTTGAATCTGAAGCTGGAAGAAGGGGATTTTGTTACCGTTATCGGCGGCAATGGCGCCGGAAAATCCACTATGATGAATGCCATCTGCGGCGCATGGCCTTTGGATGAAGGTCAGGTGCTCATTGACGGGAAAGATGTCACCAGACTGCCGGACTACAAACGGGCAGCTTACCTGGGACGTGTGTTCCAAGACCCTATGATGGGTACGGCGGCAGATATGGAAATCGAGGAAAATCTGGCCATTGCTTACCGTCGCGGCAAAACACGGCACTTATGCTGGGGTATCCGTGCCAAAGAACGGGAAGAATACAAGGAACTCTTGAAAACACTGGATTTGGGGCTGGAAAACCGCCTGCGTTCTAAGGTGGGGCTTCTTTCCGGCGGTCAGCGGCAGGCATTGACACTGCTGATGGCTACCCTGAAAAAGCCCAAAGTACTGCTGCTGGATGAACATACGGCAGCCCTCGACCCTAAAACGGCGGCAAAGGTATTGGAAATTTCTGACCGCATCATTGCGGAAAATAACCTGACTGCCCTTATGGTTACCCATAACATGAAAGATGCCATTGCTCACGGTAATCGTCTGATTATGATGAACAACGGACAGATTATTCTGGATATCCGCGGGGAAGAAAAGAAAAAACTCACAGTGGACGACCTGCTGCGGCAGTTCTCTGTTGCCAGCGGCAGTGAATTTGCCAGCGACCGTGCGCTGCTGTCCTGATAAAAAATCCATAGAAACACACAGCCGGAAGGAGTTTGGTTTTTGCCAAAGCAATTTCCCTTAAGAAAACATCACAAATAAAATCTTAAAATAAGAAAGTCAAAATCTTTTGTCATCATAAGGATTTTGGCTTTCTTTGTTTTCTGATAAAGATGCCCCGAAAGGGCTTCCGGCCTTTTTTGCGGGTATGGGACGGGGACGGCGGGCATACCTATAAAAGAGGGCATTTGACAGAAAGGAGGTTCTGGCTGTGGGATTTGGCAAAGGCATGGCGGAAAAGCTGGATTTGCCCAAGGAAGTGGTGCTGGATCTGCCTCTGGTGTCCATGGTGGGACAGGAGGAAGTGACGGTGGAAAACCATAAGGGGCTCTTGGAATACAGCGCCGAAACCATACGCATTGCCACGGGCGCAGGCAGGCTGCTGCTGACGGGAGAAGGGCTGGAACTGAAGCAGATGTCGGCAGCCTGTATCGTGGTGAAAGGGCGGATTTTCCGCCTGGAATTTTTGCGGTAGGAAGGGAAGGCAGGTGCGGAATTTGTTGCCCGTATTGTGGTATTATTTGCGTGGATATGTTATGATAAGAATAACCGGTTTTTCCATGGAACGGTTCATGAATCTGGCTGCATACCGCCGGATTTTATTCTGGGATGCCAAGGGTGTCGGCGGCGGTATGGAGATGAAAACTTCTCTGGCGGGACTGAAAGAACTGGAAGAATGTGCCCAAAAGACGGGGTGCCATTTGGAGATTTTGGCATTGGGCGGTTTGCCGGAAAAGATGCGGCATGCAAAGACCCATCCCATATTCGCTGTGGGCATCTTATTTTTTGCAGCGGCCCTTTATGTGCTTTCTTCTTTTGTCTGGGTGGTTCATGTGGAAGGCAATGAACGGCTGACAGAGGAGGAGATTTTGGCTGCCTGTGAGTCATACGGTCTGAAGCCGGGAAAATGGAAAAAACAGGTGGACGCAGACGCGGTGACCAAGGCGCTGCTGGCGGATATTTCGGACTTATCCTGGGTGAGTGTGTCCATCAAGGGGGCGGAAGCTACGGTAAAGGTGGCGGAAACCATTGTGGCGCCTACGCCTATGGAAGAGGAAACGCCCTGTGACATCATTGCCGAAAAAGATGGCGTGGTGGAGAAAATCACAGCAGCCAAAGGAACGCCCCTTGTGCAGGCGGGAGATGTGGTACAGGCTGGGGATGTGCTCATTTCCGCGGAGGTTCTGGTGGGGCTGGAAGGGGAGCCCATGGAAACGGAATATGTGGCAGCCAGCGGAAGCGTGCAGGCAACCACATGGGCAGAGGTGACGGAAGAAATGATGCTGACGGAAACGGAAAAGATTTTCGGCGGCAAGGAAAAGGAGAATCATGTGCTGCTTTTTGGAGATTTGGAACTGGATTTCATCAAGCCACACATGGAAGGAGACTTCGAGAAGGAAGTTTTGGAAGAAAAAAACATCGGTCTGGGAGATTGGACGTTGCCTTTTTCTCTGCGGACAGAGGTTTACCGCCCCTATGAAACGGCGGAAAAGACCTATACCGCAGAGGAGGCCAAAGCCCTTTTGGAAGCCAAATGCAAGGAAAAAGCGGCGGAAGGGCTGGCAGAAGGCGAGTCCGTGGCGCAGACGGAAATCAGATATGAAACATATACAGACAGAGTCCGGGCAGTATGCAAAGTGACTTTGTCCGAAGAAATCGGAAAAAAACAAGTGAGAAAGGAATTTGATGTCGAAGATGAGTCAAATAGAGAGAACCATTCAGTTGGAGAATGACATTATCCTGCCTGTATTCGGGCAGTTTGACAGCAATATCAGAAAAATCGAAAAAAGCTGCGGTGTGCAGATTGTCAACCGCGGCGATGATGTGAAAGTGGTTGGGGAAGAAAGAGGCGTACACAAGGCTTGGAATGTGCTGAACTCCATGGCTGCCCTTGCCCGCAGAGGGGAAGAAATCACAGAACAGAATCTGGAATACTTCATTTCTTCCGCTGAAGAAGCGGATTTGCAGGAATTGGAGAAGGTTTATGACAACCTGATTTGTATCACTGCCAACGGCAGACCACTGAAACCCAAGACCATGGGGCAGAAAAAATATATCGACCTGATGAAGAACAATACGGTGGTATTTGGCATTGGCCCCGCTGGTACGGGGAAAACTTATCTGGCAATGGCAATGGCCATCACCGCATTCAAAAACAACGAAGTCAACCGCATCATTTTGACCCGTCCTGCCATTGAAGCAGGGGAAAAACTGGGCTTTTTGCCGGGGGATTTGCAGCAGAAGGTAGACCCTTACCTGCGCCCCCTGTATGATGCGCTGTATGAAATTATGGGGGTAGAAAATTTCACAAAAAATATGGAAAAAGGGCTCATTGAAGTGGCGCCCCTGGCGTATATGCGCGGACGTACACTGGATAACGCCTATATTGTACTGGATGAAGCCCAGAACACCACACCGGAACAGATGAAAATGTTCCTGACCCGTATCGGGTATGGTTCCAAGGCGGTCATTACGGGGGACTTGACACAGATCGACTTGGCAGAGGGCAAACGCTCCGGCTTGTTGGAAGCTACCAAGATATTGAGCGGCATTGAGGGCATCGGCATGATTACCCTCACCAACAAGGACGTTGTGCGTCATCCCTTAGTACAGAAAATCATTCTGGCATATGAAAAGTTTGAATCCAGAAAGCGGAGTGATGCAGATGGAAAGAAAGATAACAGACGGGGCAGAGCGTAAGGAGCTGCACCGGATTGTATTGTTTGTGCTGGCCTTTGTGGTGACCATCGTCTGCATTGGGACAGGCTCTATCCAGCAGCGGGAAACGGTGCAGGTGGGTTCTGTGGCAACAAAGCGGTATGTGGCACCGGAAGACACGGTGGATGAAGCGGCGACGGAAAAACTCCGGGAAGCGGCGGCAAACAGCGTGGGGCCAATTTATAAAACGGATACCACCGTCATGGATAAAAACGTGACCATGGTGGAAGGGGTCTTTCAGGAGTTGGATACAGTTCTGGCAGGACTGCCGGAGGGGGAAAGTTTTTATAACGCTGTGCAGGAGATTTCTCTGGAATTGCCTGTGGTGCTGTCTAACAGACAGCTCATGGCTTATGAAAATCTGACGGCAGACCAGCGGAAGGCATTTGCCAATGACTGTGTATCGGTACTGAAACAGATTTATGATAAAGGGGTCACAGCAGACGGTTTGACAGAAGCCAAAGCGTCCGGGCTGACTTATTTGCAGGAACTGGCTTGGAGCAGTGACTTAAAGACCATGGCAGGGGTTATTCTGTCGGCAGCTGTGGAACCCAATCTCATTGTGGATGAGGCGGCTGTGGAAGCGGCCAAAGAGGAAAAACGGGCGGAAGTGGATGAAGTCCTCATCCGCAAAAACCAGAAAATCGTAGACGAAGGGGAAATCATCACTCAGGAAATCTATGACAAGCTGGTGGCACTGAATCTGGTCAGTGAAACAGGGCTGGAGGGCAGTTTGATGCCTATGCTGGGCAGTCTGGTCATTACAGGTATGCTCTTTGCGGCGCTGTATCTGTTTTTCCGGTGGGGCAAGGGAAATATTCTCCTGAAGCCCAATGAAATACGCATGTTATTCACCATCTACATGATGATGGTGCTGCTTATACGGATACTGGCGAACCTGACAGTATTCACCATCGTTCCCGTAGGGCTCTTTGCTATGCTGGTGAGCCTGCTGGTGGGCAGACGGATGGCATTGTGGCTCAATGCTTTGTTCTGCATCATCGGGTGCTTCATCTTCAACGGGGATGTGCAGTTTTTGATGTACGCTCTCATCAGTGGTACCTTTGCTGCCCTCATCATTCAGAAAACGGACAAGCGTTCCCATCTGATTCCGGCGGCGTTGGGTATGGCGGCGGTGGATTTTGTGACTACCATTTCTCTGGGATTTTTCTTCGGGGAAGGGTATTCTGCGGAACTGCTGTTCCAAGGAGGCATTGGCGCGGTAACGGGACTGCTGTCCATGATTGTGGCTGTGGGCAGCCTGCCTTTCTGGGAAAATATGTTTGAGGCAAACACACCACTGCGACTGATGGAACTGACCAATCCCAACAACGAACTGCTGCGGAAACTCATGATTGAGGCACCGGGGACATATCACCATAGTTTGATTGTGGCAAATCTGGCGGAAACAGCCGTGTATGACATTGGCGGCAATACGGCACTGGCAAGAGCCGGGGCTTACTATCACGACGTGGGAAAACTGCGGTATCCACAGTTTTTCGCGGAAAATCAGTCTGGGCATAACCCCCATGACGAACTGCCGCCGGAAAAAAGTGCGAAAATCATTACAGGACACACCAAAGGCGGGCTGGAACTGGCAGAACGGTATAAACTGCCGCCGGTGGTACGGGATATGATTGTGGAGCACCACGGCAATTCTCTGGTGAAATTTTTCTATTTCAAAGCTTTGAAGCTTTACGGCGCAGAGAATGTGAACGAAGCGGATTACCGCTATCAGGGACGCATCCCTTCCAGCCGGGAGTCGGCAGTTGTGATGCTGGCGGATACGGTGGAAGCGGCGGTGCGCTCCATGCTGGGTCATGGCAAAACCATGGAAGAAGCAGAAGCGGCTGTGAAAAACCTCATGAAAGACAAACTGGACGATGGACAGCTCAACAACAGCGGTTTGACGCTGAATGAACTGGAAACCATCCGACTGGCTTTTCTGAAGGTGTTCCATGGCATGTATCATGAACGGGTTTCCTATCCCGAACAGAAGGAAATCCAGGAGGCTGCCAAGAAAAAGGCAGACACAGAACAGGAGGAAACAAACAGTGACAGTACTGATTGATATACGGACAGAGGGCTTCCCGGAAGAACTGGAAGCCGTTATGGAAAAAATCGCTCTGGACAGCCTGAAATACGAAGGCTTTCAGGAAGAATGCGAAATCAGCATTTCCATCGTGGACAACGAGGAAATCCATCAGATTAACAAACAATTTCGCGGCATCGACCGCCCTACGGATGTACTGAGTTTTCCCCAGCTCACATTTGAAGAAGGGGAAATCATGGACAGAAACGAGAAGGGCGAAGTGGTGCTGGGGGATATCATCATTTCTCTGGAGCGGGCAAGAGAACAGGCAGAGGAATACGGCCATTCCCTGAAACGGGAAATTGCTTTCCTCACTGCTCATAGCATGCTCCATCTGCTGGGCTATGACCACATGGAGCCGGAAGAAGAAAAAGAAATGTTCGCCAAACAGAAAGAGATTCTGGAACTGGCGGGAATTCCCAGAGCATAAGGGAAAGGAAGTGTTTCCATGACAAATCAGGAACTCATCGCAAAGGCAAAAGAAGTTATGACAAGGGCTTATGCCCCTTACTCTCATTTTCAGGTGGGGGCGGCACTGCTGGCAAAGGACGGCAGGGTATTTACAGGATGCAACGTGGAAAACGCCACTTATGGGGCGACCATTTGCGCAGAGCGGACAGCGGTGACAAAAGCTGTTTCTGAGGGCGTAAGAGAATTTGAGAAAATCGCCATTGTGGCAAGCAGCGGCGATTACGCGGCTCCCTGCGGCATTTGCAGACAGGTACTTTTTGAGTTTATGCCAGAAGGAAAAGTGGTCCTTTGGAGCGAATTAGAAGGGGAGAAGGAATTCGCCCTGACGGAACTGCTGCCCTTTGGCTTCCGCGGGGAGGACATTAAGTGAGCCTGAGGAAAAGGGGGATTTCTCATGGAAGTGAAAGATTTGAAAGTATCCATTGCGCCACAGGAGGTGCTGGAACTGGTGTGGCAAAAGGTCAGCGATGCCATTTCCGCAGAGTTTCTGGATAAATATATTCAGGAAACAGAACAGGGCACTGTAGCCATGGGATTATTTGAAAAATATTATGTGCGTTCCAGCAACAGGGCAACATTGACTGTCCTTGCCACAGATTTTGATGGGGTGACCCATGTGCATCTGGCAGCAGGCGGCGGCGGACAAGGCGCCATTTTCCGTTTTGACTGGGGCGCAGGAGAAGATTTTGTGGAACTGGCGGAAAATGCTTTGCGTCAGTATATGTTGGAGTGATGGTTTATGGAAAAAAGCTGGGAAATTTTAGAGGGTGCCTGCTATAGCTGCAAAAAGTGCCGCTTAGGTGAAATGCGGACAAACGTGGTCATTGGCAAGGGCAACCGCAACGCGGATATTATGTTCATTGGGGAGGGCCCCGGCCAGCAGGAAGATTTGACGGGGATTCCCTTTGTGGGCCCCGCGGGACAGCTGCTGGATAAAATGCTGGCGGCGGTGAATCTTTCTCTGGAGGACGTGTATGTGGCGAACATTGTCAAATGCAGACCTCCCGGAAACAGAGACCCTCATGATGACGAAAAAGAGGCGTGTTTGAATTATCTCAGATACCAGCTTGCCATGATTCACCCGAAAATTATCGTTTGTCTGGGCAGAATTGCGGCAACCACCATCATTTCTCCTGATTTTAAAATCACAAGACAGCGGGGGCAGTGGATTGAGCGAAAAGGATATCACATCATCGCCACTTACCACCCTTCCGCATTATTACGGGACGAAACGAAAAAACGACCGGCTTGGGAAGATATGCAGGCCATTCGGAAAAAATATGATGAATTGAAAGAACAAGGAGTGTAAACAATGGAAGCAAAAGGCATTGAAGCATTGAAAGCAAGATTTGCAGGCATCGAAGTACAGGCAAATCCCAAAACCATGGATGAAATCGTGGAATACATCGAAACAAAATGGCAAGGCCAGCGGGTGAAAATCAAAGAAAGTGAATATATCATCCACTACAAAAACGCTCTGGAATTCATGAAACGTCTGGGCAAGCCCATCGAAGGCGTACAGGAAGAAATCCGCCGTTATATGCTGCCCAACCGCATCGGCATTGTGCTGGGCATGAAATCCGAATATATCACCGTTGAGGACGGTATGAAATATTATCAGGCCTTGACCGTACTGAAAGGCCTGACACAGGAAGACATCGACACCAAAAACGACAGATGGCTCCAGTACATGATGATGCTGGAAATGCAGGCAGAATGGGACGCAAGAGAAGCGGCGGCAAAGGCTGCGGAAGAAGCGGAAAAAGCAGAACAGGCGTAAGGAGGTAGCTATGGGAAAATTTTATTCTGGATTTGTATCTCTCATCGGCAGACCAAACGTAGGGAAATCTACACTGATGAACTGCTTGATTGGGGAAAAGATTGCCATTACGTCCAACAAACCTCAGACCACAAGAAATAAAATCACAAGTATTTTGACAAAAGACGATTTCCAGTGTGTATTTTTGGACACACCCGGTATCCATAAACCCAAACACAAACTGGGTGAATTTATGGTGCGTTCTGCGGAAAACACATTCAAGGAAGTGGACTTGGTACTGTTTCTGGTAGAACCCACAGACAAGGTACTGGAAGCAGACCAGTATGTACTGGAAAAACTGGGCAATGTAAAAACACCTGTGGTGCTGGTTATTAACAAAATTGACACGGTGCCTGATAAGGAAAAACTGCTGGCTATCATTGACGCTTATCGGAAACTGTACCCCTTCAAAGAAGTGGTGCCTATTTCCGCGGCAACAGGCAGCAACACAGAAACACTGCTTTCTGTCATTCGGAAATTCCTGCCGGAAGGCCCTCAGTATTTCCCTGCGGAAATGGTGACAGACCAGCCGGAACGTCAGATTGCTTCTGAAATCATCCGTGAAAAAGCGCTGTATCTGCTGCAGGATGAAATCCCTCACGGTATCGCTGTGGAAATCATGTCCATGAAGAAACGTCCTGACCAGAATATGGTAGACGTACAGGCGCTGATCTACTGCGAAAAAGATTCCCATAAGGGCATCATCATCGGCAAACACGGCAGTATGCTGAAAAAAATCGGCACCTATGCCCGTCAGGATATGGAACGTCTTTTGGGCTCTCCTATTTTCCTGCAGATTTGGGTAAAGGTGAAGAAAGACTGGCGGGACAGCGATTTCCTGCTGAAAAACTTCGGTTACGACAAGAAAAATATTTAAAAAAATTCGCTGGAAGAACTGGCAGGAATTGTGCCGTATGGTTTTGGTTCTCTTTCATATTCTAAAAACGGAAAGGGACGATGGATATGGACAAAAAACAGACGGCATTATGGCAGCGGTTCACACAGACAGGGCAGGTCAGCGATTATCTGCGGTACCACGAAAGCACCAGACGGGAGCAGGAAAATGGACGCAGACGCATCGAAAACAGCTCGAAATATAAAGAATTTTATTGACATAGCGGAGGAAGCCTGTGGCTTTCTCCGTTCAAACTGTAGAAAAACTAAGGTATATATTTTTTCAAGAACGCGGAAGGGGTTGGGAAACAAAGAGGCAACACATTTGCTCCGCAAATGCCAGCCATTTATGGCTGTCCGCATCTCTTGCGGTGTGGGTTTCCCAACTGGAATCCGCAGTCGGAATTCACTTCCGACGAGGAAAAAGCCGAAGTTTCAAGGATTTTAGCTGATGGAACTTCGGTTTTATACTTCTGTTTACTCGTCAAAGGCTTGAATGCAATGAGCCTTTGACGACAGGGTGTCGACTTTTTCGACACCCTGAGTGGAGGAAGCCCATGGCTTTCTCCGTTGGTTTTATGAAAAAGGGAGTCAGACCATGAGCGTAGGGAAAATCAGAGGCATCGTCATAGGGGAAGCCCAGCGGGGCGAAAGCAGCAAGCAGATCACCGTTCTTGCCAAAGGGGTGGGGAAGGTGCGTCTGTCTGCCAGAGGGGCGAAAAACGCCAAAAGTCACCTGCTGGCAGGGACACAGCTTTTTGCCTACTGCGATTTTACCATCTACGAGGGGCGGGGCTTCTGGTCGGTGACGCAGATTGATTTGATTGAAAGTTTTTACGGTCTGCGGAATGATGTTGCGGTGCTTTCTCAGGCGGTGTATCTGGCGGAACTGGTGGAGAAAACCTGCCCCGAAGGCATGGAACAGGATGAGATTATGCAGCTTCTTCTCTTTACCTTGCAGGGCATGGCGAAGGGACATCTGGAGCCGAAATTGGCGGGGCGTATCTTTGAAATCAAATATTTGCAGCTGTCCGGTCTGCTGGCATCGGCAGACTGCATGGTGTGCGAGGAAACGCCGGCGCAGCTATATTTCGACGGGGAAGGATTCACCTGTCAAAAGCACAAAAGACCCGGTGCAAGGCTACTTTTGCCGGCGGTGGGAGCGGCTCTTTCCCATGTGCTGGAAAACGAGGGGAAACAGATATTTGGCTTTCGTCTTTCTCCCGAAGCCTTGGAACAATTGGACAAGGTCATGCGGCAGTATTTACAGATGCATGTGGGACTGGATTTGAAAAGCAGACGTTTTGCGGCGGACATTTGTTTTTGAAAAAAATCAAAATTCCCCTTGACATTCTTCTGGAAACGTGTTAGATTGATACCAAATTACATAGCTGTGACGAACAAGAGGAGTATTTGCGGCGGACTTTCAGAGAGCCGGCGGTTGGTGCAAGACCGGCAGGACAAAGCGAAGAATGGCACTTGGGAGCAGCAATTTTTCACAAGAGTGGGTTTGCATAAACCAATGCAAATCAATGAGGGTGGAACCGCGGAAGACACGATGCCTTTCGTCCCTTGCTTTACGGCGAGGGATGAAAAGGCTTTTTTTATTCCTCGAAAAAAAGTTTCTAATGGAATTTTTGAAGGAGGTTTTTCAAATGGTAGAAAAGACAATGGAAAAAATCGTAGCGTTGGCAAAAAACAGAGGTTTTGTATACCCCGGCTCTGAAATTTACGGTGGTCTGGCAAACACATGGGATTACGGCCCCATCGGTGTAGAACTGAAAAACAACGTAAAGAAAGCTTGGTGGAAAAAATTCATTCAGGAAAGCCCTTACAACGTAGGTGTTGACTGTGCAATCCTCATGAACCCTCAGACATGGGTAGCTTCCGGTCACGTTGGCGGCTTCAGCGATCCTCTGATGGACTGTAAGGAATGTAAAGAAAGATTCCGTGCGGACAAACTCATCGAAGACCACATGAAAACACACAACATGCCTGAAGAAGTTGTTGACGGCTGGAGCAACGAACAGATGAAAGCTTTCGTTGACGAACACCAGGTAGCTTGCCCTTCCTGCGGCGCCCACAACTTTACAGATATTCGTCAGTTCAACCTGATGTTCAAAACATTCCAGGGTGTTACAGAAGATGCGAAAAACGTGGTTTACCTGCGTCCCGAAACAGCTCAGGGTATTTTCGTAAACTTCAAAAACGTACAGAGAACAAGCAGAAAGAAACTGCCTTTCGGTATCGGTCAGATTGGTAAATCCTTCCGTAACGAAATCACACCCGGTAACTTCACATTCAGAACAAGAGAATTCGAACAGATGGAACTGGAATTCTTCTGTGAACCCGGCAAAGATCTGGATTGGTTCCACTACTGGAGAAACTTCTGCAGACAGTGGCTGCTGGATCTGAACATGTCCGAAGAAAGCATCAGACTCCGTGACCACTCTCCTGAAGAACTGTCTCACTACAGCAAAGGCACAACAGACATTGAATTCCTGTTCCCCTTCGGCTGGGGTGAACTGTGGGGCATTGCAGACAGAACAGACTACGACCTGAAATGCCATCAGGAAACAAGCGGTCAGGATATGACATACTACGATCAGGAAAAGAACGAAAAATATATCCCTTACTGCATCGAACCTTCTCTGGGTGCAGACAGAATGACACTGGCATTCCTGTGCGAAGCTTACGACGAAGAAGAAGTGGGTGAAAACGATGTAAGAACTGTTCTGCATTTCCATCCCGCAATTGCTCCTGTAAAAGCAGCAGTACTGCCTCTGTCCAAGAAACTGGGTGACAAAGCTATCGAAGTTTACAACATGCTGTCCAAAGAATTCCACTGCGAATATGACGAAACCGGCTCCATCGGTAAACGTTACAGAAGACAGGATGAAATCGGTACACCTTTCTGCATCACTTACGACTTTGAATCCGAAGAAGATCAGAGCGTAACTGTTCGTGACAGAGATACTATGGAACAGGTAAGAATGCCTATCGCAGACCTGATTCCTTACCTGAAAGAAAAAATGGAATTCTAATCTTCCATAAAATAAGCAATATTTGAAAATCGGCAATGAAAAAGCACGAAATCTTTCTATATATAATAGAAGGTTTCGTGCTTTCTTTGTTTGTAAATCAGTCCAGAAAATGACTTAGCAGTTTATAACACAAAAACAGAATAACAAAGGCGGCCAGAGGTACCCAGAAGGGAATTTCCCAAGCGGGTTTTTTCAGAAAAAAGACACATACAATCCCTAAGAGCAAGGCCAGAAAATGCATGTTTTTTTCGAAGGATTTTTGCTTTTCGGCGGGGCTAAAGGCGTTTTTGCCGGCGTTTTTCAGTAGGAAGTAGGCAAATACCACCAGAGATAAGAGAAAAATCAGTTTGCCGATTTGCAAGGAAAAGGAATGGTTGGGGGTAAAAGGAGTGGTAACCACATCGGTCAGGAACAGGGCGGCTGTACCGATTCCAAGAAAGAGGGCAATGTCGCGGATGGTGCAGAGCATGCGGGTGCGGCGGTTATTTTGAGGAAACTGCCCTAAAAGTGCATCGCAGTATGCTTTGTAGTCCATGCCGATGACTTCGGCTGGAGAAGCCCCTTTCTCCTGTTCTGCCAGAAACAGCTGGGTAATCTGCTGGCGTGCCTGTTCCTGCAGGGAATAAGGCAGGCGGGTAGCACGCAGATAGGTCACCATATGGTTGAGGACAGACTGAAAATCCGGGGAAAGCAGGGGTTCCTGCTGATTGTTTTGTTCCAGAAGTTCTTTGGTTTCCTGACGCATGAAAATCTCCTCCCAACAATATATATGGAAAGCAGGTGACACGTCATGGAAGGCGGCTCTCCATTTTCCATACAAAGCAGTTACGGATATTGTAAGACAAAAGGACTGCAAGGTCAATGAAAAGCCCAGTAAGGAAGGGAAATTGCAGCTGAAAAACAGGCGGTGAAAAAAGAAAAAAGAAACACAGATTTTTGTTTTGGTGGTTTTGGACAAAACGCATGGAATTTTTTGTGCATTTCATTGAAAAACATACATTGTATACATAGCCCCGCGGCAAAATACGTCAAAAACAATTCAAAAAAATCAAAAAAATCGGCTTGCGTTCCATGGCGTTTTGGTATAATCTTAGTATAGGGAAAATTCTGCAAAAGAAAAAGCATGGCAAACTGCATCAACACTTGCCCTGAAGAAGAAATTACGTCTGTTTCTTATTGGGAAGAAAAAGGGAAGGCGAGGCGGCTTGCAAAGTTTTTTACAAGATGCGCCGGTTGATAGGACGGCGGATTTTGATTTTGTATGTATCCCAAATCATCTTTATCATTATAAAGTGTTTACAGGAGGTAAAAAGTATGAGCAAAAAGTATGTTTACATGTTCAGCGAAGGTAATGCTTCTATGCGTAACCTGCTGGGCGGTAAAGGCGCAAACCTGGCAGAAATGACAATCCTGGGTCTGCCGATCCCCCAGGGTTTCACAATCACAACTGAAGCCTGCACAGAGTACAACGAAGGCGGCAAAAAGCTGACTGACGAAATGATCGCACAGATCGAAGTAGCTCTGGGCAAACTGGAAGAAATCGCAGGCAAAAAACTGGGCGATCCCGAAAATCCCCTGCTGGTTTCCGTTCGTTCCGGCGCAAGAGCATCCATGCCCGGTATGATGGACACAGTCCTGAACCTGGGTCTGAACGATGTTTCCGTAGAAGGTCTGGCAAGAAAAACTGGCAACCCCAGATTTGCTTATGACTCTTACAGAAGATTTATCATGATGTTTGCTGACGTTGTTATCGGCGTTTCCAAATCCAAATTCGAAAGAAAACTGGATGAATACAAAGAACAGGTTGGTGCAAAATACGACACAGATCTGACTGCTGAAGACCTGAAAAAAGTTGTAGATATGTTCAAACAGATCTATCTGGATGACCAGGGCAAAGAATTCCCTCAGGATCCTAAGGAACAGCTGTTTGAAGCTGCTATGGCTGTATTCCGCAGCTGGGATAACCCTCGTGCATTCGTTTACAGAAGAATGAACGACATCCCTTACAGCTGGGGTACTGCTGTTAACGTACAGATGATGGTATTCGGTAACATGGGTGATACATCCGGTACAGGTGTTGCTTTCACAAGAAACGCAGCAACTGGTGAAAAAGCTATGCTGGGTGAATACCTGGTTAACGCACAGGGTGAAGACGTTGTAGCCGGCGTTCGTACTCCTAAGCCCATCGCAAAACTGGCAGAAGATATGCCTGAAGTATATGCTCAGTTTATGGAAATCGCAAATAAACTGGAAAACCACTACAAAGACATGCAGGATATGGAATTCACAGTTGAAGAAGGCAAACTGTACTTCCTGCAGACAAGAAACGGTAAGAGAACAGCTAACGCTGCTCTGCGTATCGCTGTAGAAATGGTAGACGAAGGTCTGCTGACAAAAGAAGAAGCTCTGATGAAAGTAGATCCTAAACAGCTGGATCAGATCCTGCACCCTGCTTTCGACCAGAAAGCACTGAAAGCAGCTACTCCTATCGGCAAAGGTCTGCCTGCATCTCCCGGCGCTGCTGCTGGTAAAGTTTGCTTCACAGCAGAAGACGCAAAAGCTCAGGCTGAAGCTGGCGACAGAGTCATTCTGGTTCGTCTGGAAACATCTCCTGAAGACATCGAAGGTATGGCAGCTGCACAGGGTATCCTGACAGTTCGTGGCGGTATGACATCTCACGCAGCCGTTGTTGCTCGTGGTATGGGTACATGCTGCGTATCCGGTTGTGAAGAAATCAAAATGAACGAAGAAGCTAAAACATTCACACTGGGTGGCAAAACATTCAAAGAAGGCGACTACATCTCCCTGGATGGTTCCACAGGTAACATCTATGGCGAAGATATCCCTACAGTTGACCCTGAAATCAGCGGCAACTTTGCAAAATTCATGGCTTGGGCTGACGAAAAGAGAGTGCTGAAAGTAAGAACAAACGCTGATACACCTCACGATGCTCAGACAGCGATCGACTTCGGCGCAGAAGGTATCGGTCTGACAAGAACAGAGCATATGTTCTTCGAAGGCGACAGAATCATGAAATTCAGAAAAATGATCCTGGCTGAAACAGTAGAAGAAAGAAAAGCAGCTCTGGCTGGTATCGAACCTTTCCAGAAAGAAGACTTCAAAGGCATCTACAAAGCAATGGGCGAAAGACCTGTTACAATCCGTCTGCTGGATCCCCCTCTGCATGAATTCATGCCTAACACAGATGAAGAATTCGAAGTTCTGGCTAAAGAAACAGGCAAAACAGTTGAAGAACTGAAAATCAAAGCAAAAGGCCTGCACGAACTGAACCCTATGATGGGTCACAGAGGCTGCCGTCTGGCTGTAAGCTATCCTGAAATCGCAGAAATGCAGACAAAAGCTATCATCGAAGCTGCTGTTGAAGTTTCTGTAGAAGAAGGTATCGAAATCGTACCTGAAATCATGATTCCTCTGGTTGGCGAAATCAAGGAACTGAAATATGTTAAGAATGTTGTTGTAGAAACAGCTGAAAAAGTAATGGAAGAAAAAGGCAAAAAACTGAAATATCTGGTAGGTACCATGATCGAAATCCCTAGAGCTGCTCTGACAGCTGACCAGATCGCTACAGAAGCTGAATTCTTCTCCTTCGGTACAAACGACCTGACACAGATGACATATGGTCTGTCCCGTGACGACGCTGGTAAAATCCTGGCTGACTACATCGACAAAAACATCTATGAATGCGACCCTACAGCTAGACTGGACAGAACAGGCGTTGGCCAGCTGATGCAGATTGCTGTAGAAAAAGCAAAACCCGTACGCCCTGACATCCACCTGGGTATCTGCGGCGAACATGGCGGCGATCCTTCTTCCGTAGAATTCTGCCACCAGATTGGTCTGGACTATGTATCCTGCTCTCCTTTCCGCGTACCTATCGCAAGATTGGCAGCAGCTCAGGCTCAGATCAGCTTCCCCAGAAACTAATTTGGAATTTGTAAACAGATTCTGATATAAGGGATACAAAAAGGATAAATCCGAAAGGATTTATCCTTTTTTTGTTTTTGTGGGAAAAAGGATGGGACGGAAAAGTGAATGGATAAAATTCAGAGGGGAAATGGGATAAGCGGAAAGTTTGGGGAGTGAGTTGGAGTGAAAGGAAAGTGAAAATGGGAAGAAGTGGGATGGGTTGGAATATAGGGGAAGGAAAATGGGGAGGAATGGGATGTATTGGAAAAGCGAGAAGGAGGAAGTGTAGGGAAAGGGGATAAGTTGGAGAAAAGGAAAGTGGAGAATGAGGAGAAGTGGGGTGAGTTGGAGTAAAGAAAAGGAAAAATGGGAAAGAATGGGATGGGTTGGAATATAGGAAAAGGAAAATGGAGAGAAATGGGGTGTATTGAAATAGAGAGAAGGAAGAAGTGCGGGGAAATGGGGTGTATTGAAATAGAGAGAAGGAAGAAGTGCGGGGAAATGGGGTGAGTTGGAGCAAAGGGAAGTGAAAAATGAGGAGAAGTGGATGTATTCAAAAAATGGAAAACGAGGGAAGGAAATATAGAGAAGTGGAAACTTCTATTAAATAAAAAAGCCGGAATCTTTTGTTTCGAAGATTTCGGCTTTTTTCTATTACGAAAGTTTAAAAAACGAATCAGGGCAGTTTATTTCCAGCGGCGGCATAGAGTTCGTACCATTCTTCCCTTGTAAGGGTGATTTCCGCCCCTTTGACGATGCCGGGGATACGGGAGGCGTTAGTTGTACCTACAACTACCTGCATGTTGGCAGGATGGCGCAGAAGCCATGCTACGGCTATACCGTTTTCTGTGGTGTCGTATTTTTTCGCCAGACGGGTCAGGACGGCATTCAGTTGGGCATAATCGGGATTGCCGATGAATGTGCCTTCGAATACACCATACTGAAAGGGGCTATAACACTGAACGGTAATGTGATTCCGGCGGCAGTAATCCAGCACGTTTGCGTCGCGGGAAATGCCGTGACTGTCTGTGGTGTTCAGATAAGCGGGGGCATCCAGCAGAAGGGTGTGTGCCAGAGAGAATTGAAGCTGGTTGATTTCCAGCGGCTGTTTGACGCATGTTTTCAGAAGTTCTATTTGGCTGGGGGTGTGGTTGCTGATACCGAAATGGAGGACTTTTCCTTGGGATTCCAGTTGGTCAAAGGCTTCTGCCACTTCTTCCGGTTCCATGAGTAGATCGGGACGGTGGAGGAGCAGATAATCCAGATGGTCTGTTTGCAGGCGGTGCAGACTGGTTTCTACACTGCGGATGATATGCTCTTTAGAAAAGTCATAGCAGGTGAATGGGCCGGGACGAATGCCGCATTTGCTCTGAAGAATAAGCTTATCTCGCATGCCGGGCATTTGGTGCAGGGCCTCCCCGAAAATGGTTTCGCAGGTGCCGTCGCCGTAAATATCCGCGTGATCCCAGAAGTTGACGCCGGATTCCAGTTGTTTTTCTATGAGGTTTTGCAGGGATTTTGTATCCAGACTGCCGATGCGCATACATCCCTGGATGATGGCGGGGACGTTGCGATTGCCGATGGTGACTTGTTTCATATGGAAACCTCCTTTGTGTTTCGTATCTGTTAAGTCCATGATACTTCTATGGCGGTGGAAGTCAAGGCGATTTTGAGAAAACAGAAAGAATCATCCCAAGAGGTTCCTTTATAATTTGTTGGGATGTACTTTGGTGTGTCGCAAATAAAAGGGGGGAATGAAGAAGGGAGGGCAAGGAGGCTCAAAGATAAAGATTAGGAAAACGCTTGTTGCTTTTCTGGCGAAAAAGAGTGAGAAGAATGAAGGGAAAACAGGGGATTCATAAGAAGATGGTGGAGGCAGTTTGTGGAGAAAACGGAGAGAAAAAAGAAAAATCGCAAAAAAATGAAAAAAATTGAAAAAAGTAGTTGACAGATGGAAAGATACCTGATAGAATAATCAAGCACTCGTAAGAGAGCACAAAAAAACAGAATATCTGAAGGATGAAAAAAGCCTGTTTTTCAATAAAAATTGAAATATCAGAAAAAAGTATTTTAAAAAGTACTTGACATCGAAAAAGAAATCTGGTAAGATATTCAAGCGTCATCGAAAAGATGGCGAAAACAAAATATCGGGTTTGAGAATAAACGGTCAGAAATGACCGAAAAGTTCTTAAAAAAGTACTTGACAAAATAAAACAAACCTGATAAACTAAATGAGCTGACACCGAAATGGTGTGAGCAACAAAAAAGACTGATCCTTGAAAACTAAACAGCAGAAATAAACTTACAACCCATAGTCAATTCAACAGCGACAAAGTCGCTGATAAATGACAAGAGTTTGCCGGTTTCGAAAAAACCGGAGGATAGCCAGATTAACTGGCTAGGCATTAAACTTTAACATAAGAGTTTGATCCTGGCTCAGGATGAACGCTGGCGGCGTGCTTAACACATGCAAGTCGAACGAAGATATTTAGAATGAGAGCTTCGGCAGGATTTTTATCTATCTTAGTGGCGGACGGGTGAGTAACGTGTGGGCAACCTGCCCTGTACTGGGGAATAATCATTGGAAACGATGACTAATACCGCATGTGGTCCTCGGAAGGCATCTTCTGAGGAAGAAAGGATTTATTCGGTACAGGATGGGCCCGCATCTGATTAGCTAGTTGGTGAGATAACAGCCCACCAAGGCGACGATCAGTAGCCGACCTGAGAGGGTGATCGGCCACATTGGGACTGAGACACGGCCCAAACT
>NZ_CAJMDQ010000047.1 GCF_905212195.1 uncultured Anaerotignum sp.
GTGAGAAGGATATCTACTACATCTTCACTCCGCTCATGCCGAACACCAGCACAAGGATTATTCTGAAAAAGCCGAAAACTGACTCCAGTATCCGTAAGGTGTGGCTGCCGAAAACGCTGGCTTACATCCTGCGGGAATGGAAGAAGTCCCAGGACGAGCTGAAAGGCTTCCTGGGGGACGAGTATCAGGACTTCGATCTGGTCGTGGCACTTCCTAATGGCCGGCCCTGCGAGGATCGGATCATCCTCAAAGAGTTTGCAAAGCTCCGTGAGGACGCAGGGTTGCCGAAGGTGGTCTTTCATTCTCTCCGTCATTCCAGTACCACCTACAAATTAAAACTGAACCACGGCGATCTGAAAGCCACCCAGGGCGATACGGGGCATGCCGAGATCGACATGATAACCAGTATCTATGCTCACATTCTGGACGAGGATAGAAAGGTCAATGCTCAGAAATTTGAGACAGCCTTCTATGCCAAGCCTGATCTCCGCAACGTCCGTCCACCAGAAGAACCGGTAAAATCGGAGCCTGCGACCCTGGACCTTGAAAGCCTTGTGGAGCAGCTTCAGAAGTCGCCGGAGCTGGCAAGTGCGCTCGCAGCCCTGATAGCGGCGCAAGCACCGGCAAAGTGATCCGAAAAATCGAATTAGCAAAACGCAGAATTTTCTTAGCAAATTTCTGAAAAGCGTTCGAGTCCAATTAGCAAATATACATCATGCGGCGCATAAAAATCTCCCGGTAACGGAAGTGGAATTACCGGGAGAAGGAGGAACAAAAAACGCTGCAAACCCCGAAAAAAGGCTTGCAGCGGTGCTTTCTGGCGTCCCAGAGAGGATTTGAACCTCCGACCCCACGCTTAGGAGGCGTGTGCTCTATCCAGCTGAGCTACTGAGACATTTATAAGTTTTATGCAATTTTCAAGGCTCGAAGGAATCGAACAATCTGCCGCTTAGGAGGCGTGTGCTCTATCCAGCTGAGCTACATGGACATTTGTAAAATTATTCAGTTGTTTGCCTCATTTGGACTCGAACCATCTACCGCTTAGGAGGCGGTCGCTCTATCCAACTGAGCTATAGGGACACATTACTTTTCTATTTTATCACGTTCGCCCGTTTCGTCAAGAGTGCTTTTCCCTTGTATTTTCTACTATTCCAATGGGGATTTCCTTTGACAGCCTTTATCCGCAGGCAGTATAATATATGATTGAAACAGGATTTTGTATAGAAAACGAGGAAAAAATATGATTCCCATTACCATAACATACACCCCCTACGCCGAAGGGGTGAAAATCATCGGCGTCACAGGACGGGCGGCGGAAATCCGCATCCCCGACCACATTGACGGCTTGCCTGTCATTGCCATTGCCCCCTATGCCTTTGCGGTGCAGACGGAGGCAGAGGCAAGTGAAACAGAAACCCCTGCTGAGCTTTCCTTTGCAGAAGGAGAGGACATGCCCAGAAAAGCCCCTTTGAAAGAAGTTACAGGGGAAGCTTTGAAGCGGCTGTATTTGCCGGACACCATCCGGGAAATGGGGGCTTATGCCTTTGGGGGATGTTCCGCTTTGGAAGTCATCCACCTGCCGGAAAATCTGGCTGTACTGCCTGACCATTTGTTTGCAGGATGCATCTCTCTGAAACAGATTGCCCTGCCGCCCCAGCTTTCCGTCATTGAGGGCTATGCCTTTTATGACTGCCGCAGTCTGGAAAAGCTGCGGATTCCCGAAACGGTACAGAAAATCGGGGCTTATGCCTGCTACAACTGCCGGAAAATGGAGGAAATCAACATTCCCAGAGAAACCACTGACCTGGGCACAGGGCTGTTTTTGAACTGCGACAAACTTACATCCATTTCCTTTGGCAGATGCCGTCACATTGCGGACTTGGTGGCAGTGCTGAACCACGAACTCCATCTGACCATGGATTTTGACGACGGAAACCGGGCAAAACTGCTCATTCCTGATTTCCAGTATGAATATATTGAGGACACCCCTGCCCGTCAGTTCCATCAGGTGAACTACGGCACAGGGCACCTGTTCCGTCAGTGCATCGGCAATTCGGACATCGATTTCCGCCGCTTTGACGAGCTGTTTTACCTGACCAAGCGAGAGGACGGGGCCCTCATGGTATTGCTTCTGACCATGTACCGTCTGGAATACCCCTACCGCTTGCAGGAAAACCGCAGACAGGACTATCTGCAATATCTGAAAGAGCATTTTTCCACTGCCTTTGGGTACTATACCCAGCAGGGCAGTCTGGACAAAATCCGCCTTTTTGCCCAGTGGGGGCTGATTACGGCGGAAAACATCGATTCCCTGCTGGAAATGGCAGGAGAAGCCAAAAAAACAGAAATCACGGGCTTTTTGCTGGAATACCAGCACGCCCATTTTGCAAAAAAGAAAAAATCATTTGATTTATAAAGGGGGAAAACCATGAACGAAACCCATCAGCAGCTCATACAGATTGGCAGCCGCATATTAAGCGCCTCCCGCAATGAGCTTTATTTATCCATGCGGTTTCTGGACGTTGCCCTCAGCTCTCTGCGTTATGAAATGAACCTGTCCTCCCTCTATGTGGGGACGGATGGGGAGAAAATACTGTTCAACCCCCGTTACCTCATCCAGCGGTATCTGTCCGACCGGGTGCTGGTGAATCGGGCGTATCTGCACATGCTGCTCCACTGCCTGTTCCGCCACCCCTTCCATCAGGGCGACCGGGACGAGGAATACTGGAATCTGGCGTGCGACATTGCCGTGGAATCCATGGTGGATGCCCTGCCCTTCAAATCGGTGCGTCTGGTGGTATCCGACCGGCGGAATGAATGGTATGACAAACTGCGGCGAGAGCTGAAAGTCCTTTCCGCCGAAGGCATTTACGAAGTGCTGCAAAAGGAAAAACTGTCCATACAGGACTTCGGCAAACTGCAATTGGAATTCTGGGTGGACGACCATGTTTTCTGGGAAAAGAAAAAGGACGACGACCAGAATCTGGACGAAAACCAAGACGACAACAACCAGAACCAAAACGACCAGAACGACGAGCAGGAACAGCAGCGCCGACAGGAGTTAGAGGAAAAGTGGCGTGACATCAGCGAAAAGATGCAGACCAATCTGGAAACCTTCTCCAAGGAAGCCGGGGAAGAAGCCGGCGACCTGCTGCAATATCTGAAAGTGGAAAACCGGGAACGGTATGACTACCGCCGTTTTCTGGAGAAATTTGTGACCCTCAAAGAGGACATGCAGGTGGACGACGACAGCTACGACTATATTTTCTATACTTATGGTTTGCAGCTCTACGGCAATCTGCCCCTCATCGAGGCTTTGGAATACAAGGAAGTGAAAAAGGTAGAGGAAATCGTCATTGCCATTGACACCTCCGAATCCTGCGAGGGAGAAGTGGTGCGAAAATTCTTAGAAGAAACTTACGCCATTTTGCGGCAGAACGAGAGCTTTTTCCATACCTTCCACATCCACATCATACAGTGTGATACAGTCATCCAGCAGGATAAAGTCATCACCTCCGCTGAAGAGATGGCAGCATACATGGAGGAATTTGACCTGCGTGGAAGCGGCGGTACGGACTTCCGTCCCGTATTCACCTATGTATCTAAATTGATAGAAGAAAAAGTCTTTCGCAATCTGAAAGGGCTCATTTACTTCACCGACGGCTGGGGACAGTTCCCCAAGCGCCGCCCGCCCTACGAAACAGCATTCGTCTTTTTCGACGAGGGCATGTATAACGAACGGGAAGTGCCCCCTTGGGCAATGAAAGTCATTTTGGGCAAAGAAGATTTGGAAATTTCGTATAACAAGGAGTAATGCTATGAATATCAAACAGGCAAAGGAAGAAATCAAGCATGCCATTGCCGCTTATCTGGCAAAGGACGCTTACGGAGAATATAAAATCCCTGTGGTACGGCAGCGTCCCCTGCTGCTCATGGGTGCGCCGGGTATCGGCAAAACTGCCATCATGGAACAGGTGGCAAGAGAATGCGGCGTGGGGCTGGTGGCATACAGCATCACCCACCACACCCGTCAGAGCGCCATGGGGCTGCCCTTCATCAGCCACAAAAACTACGGCGGCAAGGAATACGCCGTGACAGAATACACCATGAGTGAAATCATCGGTGCCGTTTATGACAAAATGGAAGAAACAGGGCTGAAAGAAGGCATCCTGTTCATCGACGAAATCAACTGCGTATCGGAAACACTGGCGCCTGCCATGCTGCAATTTTTGCAGGCGAAAACATTCGGCTCCCATAAGGTGCCTGAAGGCTGGATTATTGTAGCGGCCGGCAATCCCCCCGAATACAACAAGAGCGTGCGGGAATTTGACGTAGTAACCTTAGACCGTGTGAAGAAAATCGACGTAGAGCCTGATTTTGCCGCATGGAAGGAATACGCTTGGAAACAGGGGCTTCACGGGGCTGTGCTGTCCTATCTGGAAATCAAGAAAAACCATTTCTACGCCATGGAAACCACTGTGGACGGCAAGCGTTTTGCCACCGCCAGAGGCTGGGAAGACCTGTCCAATATGTTACAGGTTTATGAGGAACTGGGCATTGCCGCTGACGAAACCCTCATCGTTCAGTACTTGCAGCACAAGAAAATCGCCAAGGATTTTGCCAACTACTTAGACCTTTACGAAAAATACCGCACAGACTACCGTGTGGGGGACATTCTGGCTGGGAACTACACCAAAGGCGCTGTGGAAAAATTGCAGGAAGCGCCTTTCGACGAACGCCTCAGCGTCATGGGTCTGCTGCTGAGCCGCCTGACAGAAGACTTTACAGCGGCTTATGACAAAGACTTGCAGACCGTACAGCTTCACGGTGTACTGAAAGAAATCAAGGAACGTTTCGCCAGCCCTTACTGCGCCGAAACCCCTTGGGAAACCCTCACAGAATCCTACATGGAAGAAATCCAGAGCAAGTACGACAGAGAAAAGAAAGCCGGACTGCTGGACAAGCACAGCGCACAGGCATACCTTGCCACCATCCAGACCATGGAAGGCTATGTACAGGCAGCCAAAGCCGCAGGACTTCGGGAAAAAGACGACGTATTCGGCATGATGAAAGAGAAATTCGCCGATGTGGTAGAAGCCAGAGAAAACGCTATCTCCCACGCTTCCGAAGCACTGGACAACGCTTTTGCCTTCTTGGAAGAAGCTTTTGGCGCCGGACAGGAAATGGTCATTTTCATCACAGAACTGACTGCCAACTACTACAGCGTGAAATTCATCAGCGAAAACGGCTGCGAAAAATATTACAGCTACAACAAAGAGCTGCTCTTTGAAGAAAAACAGAAATCCATATTGGAAGACATCGAAAAAGCAAAAACCATGGTGGATTTGCTGTTTTAAGGCATAAAAAACCATCATTTATTAAAAAAATAATAGCTGGAATCCTTTAGGGGCATCTTCATAAGAAAACAAATAAAGCCAAAATCCTCTTGATTACAAAGGATTTTGGCTTTATTATTTTGTTCAGAATTTATTTGTTATGTTTTCTTATGAAGACAGCCGTCGCAATTCCCCTTAAGAAATCAGGGAAAAGAAGAATCAATGTTTTCTTAATGGGAAGTTGCTTTAAGGGTTCCAGCTATTTTTGTTTTCTTATTCTCTTGTGAACTCTGCCGCAATGGGATTGCCGTCTACTTCAATAATCAGACGGAATTCGCCAGTGCCGATGCTGCCACAGAGGTTTTTCCAATTGATAGGCAGTTCTACCGTTTCTCCGGCAGGTACTGCAACGGTTTCTTCACCCCACTGGGCATTGGCAGTGCCTACAAATTCTTTCCAATTGCCATCTGCGTCTTTCTTTTCCATGTGATACGCGTCACGATAGCTGATTTCCGCGTCTGTGCCATTGGTCAGCAGGAATGTACCGCTGGTGGCTTTCAGGGTATCTTCTTTCAGTTCCAGTGTCACGCCTTCCATTTCGTTGACTGTGGCAAACTGGGTTTCCGGATCGCCGCTGCATCCGGCAAATGCCACCATACACAACAATGCCAATAAAACCGCAATTCCTTTTTTCATTTCGTTTCTCCTTTATTACTGCAATGTCTTTTCGATGAATGCTGCCAGTTCTTTTGCCGCTTTTTCCATGCGTTCCATGTCTTTGCCTTCAATCATAACACGGATGAGAGGTTCTGTGCCGGAAGTACGGATGAGCACACGGCCGTCTGCGGAAAATTCTTCTTCCAGTTTTGCAATGGCATGACGGATAGCAGGTACTTCCATATAGGTGTTTTTCTTTGCGTTATTGACGCGGGCATTTACCAGCACCTGAGGCATCACTTCCATGGCTTTTGCCAGTTCGGATGCCTTTTTGCCTGTGCGTTTCATAACAGACAGCAGCTGGATAGCTGTGAGGATGCCGTCACCTGTGGTGTTATGATCCAGGAAAATGATATGGCCGGACTGTTCACCGCCCAGATTGCGTTCTGCTTCAATCATGCGTTCCAGAACGTAACGGTCACCAACGCCTGCCTGTTCAATGGCAATGCCTTTTTCTCTGCCCATCATGGTCAGACCCAGGTTAGACATAACGGTACCAACGATGGTATCGTTTTTCAGTGTGCCTTTTTCCTTCATATCCAGACCACAGATGGCAAGGATTTTATCGCCGTCGATGAGTTCGCCATTTTCGTCTACAGCCAGACAACGGTCTGCGTCGCCGTCGAAAGCGAAACCGATGTCTGCGTTATTTTCTTTTACAAATGCTTTCAGGTCTTCCATATGGGTGGAACCGCAGCGTTCATTGATGTTTGTGCCGTCAGGTTCGTTATGGATGATACACAGTTTTGCACCCAGATTCAGCAGTGTGATGGGAGCCGCTTTATAAGACGCGCCGTTGGCACAGTCCAGCGCCACTTTGATGCCATCGAATTTTTCTTTTGTGGTGCTGCCAAGGAATGCAATGTAATCATCCAGTGCGTCTTCCGCTACGGTGTGGGTACCGATAGATGCCCCTGTGGGAGAAGGCAGGATTTCAGGATGGCTCAGGATGATGTTTTCGATTTCGTCTTCCAGATTATCGCTGAGTTTATAGCCCTGGCTGTTGAAAAACTTGATGCCGTTGTATTCCACAGGGTTATGGGATGCGGAAATGACAACGCCTGCATCCAGACGATATTTCCGTACCAGATAAGCCACTGCAGGTGTGGGCACGATGCCTGCCAGCACTGCATGAGCGCCTACGGAGCAGATACCTGCTACCAGAGCCGCTTCCAGCATATCACCGCTGATGCGGGTATCCATCCCCACCAAAATGCGGGGTGCATGTTTTGTTTCTTTTGTCAGTACATATGCGCCTGCACGTCCCAGCTGGAAAGCCATTTCCCCTGTCAGTTCTGTATTCGCTACACCGCGGACACCGTCCGTACCAAATAATCTACCCATATTCTGTTCAAACTCCTTATTCTTATTTTCTCATATTGTTTATGATTCTGTATTTGATTCATCGCCGCCAACAGCCATCACTTCTATGGTAACGGTGCTGCTGTCTGCCGTAATGCCGCTTGGCAGGTTCCAATCGATGGAAACGCTATGCTCGCCTTCTGTCAGTGCGGAAACATCCACCTGACCTGACAGGTCGCTGCCTTCCACTGCTGCCAGCTGGCTTGCCTCGCCGTTGATGGAAACAGAAATGCTGTCCGGCAGATGATACTGATATCCATCCTGCGCATTGGTCAGGTGAATCTGGTCAGAAGAAACCGTTACAGTCTTTTCTTCCCCTCTGTCCACATGGACAAGAACCTGAACCGCAGCACTGCTGCCTTCTTCTAGTTTCACATTTTCCGGCAGATAATCGGAAAGCTGGAATGTACGGCTGATGGAGCTGGTCGCTCCGCTGATGTCAATCTGATCCAGAGAAATCACATTCAGTTTATCCAGATCTTCTTTTGCCCCAATGACAGAAACGGTTTTCGGGGTGCATGTGATTTCCCCTAAATGATAGCCGTCTGCCGGGCTGCCTGTTACGGAAACCTGAACAGGCACCTGTTTTGCCTCATTCAGGCTATAAGAAACGGTAACCGTATCCACGGAGAATGTCACGCCGTTTACGGTATTGCCGTCTTTGTCATAAGCGACGGGTTTCACCTGCAAATCCATCTGCTGCACCGCATCTGCCGCATTGACAGACAGGCGCACTGCCACAACGCTGTCCACAGCGGATTTTGCCCCTTTGACCATAATGGTTTCTGGAATCAACTTAGGCGTTGACAGGTGAGTGCCTTCTGTGACTTCCCCATTCAAGGAAACTTCCAGCGGGAATTCCTTGGCTGCCAAAGTTTCCACCTGAATTTCCACGCTGCCGGGGACTTTGCTCTCAACGGTATATCCCGTAGCGCCGCCGCCAACGGAAGTATCTACAGGCAGTGTGATGGTATCACCATCCTGAGCATAAGTCAAATCTGACAGATCCACACTGGCAGAAATCAAATCTGCCTGCCGCTGACTGAGCCGGTCCAGCGCCGTTCGCTGGGCTTTGACTTTGATGCTGACCTTTGTGTTGGTCAGATCTTCCCGATTGGCTACCGTAAGGCCCCGGGCAGTCAATGTTTCCTCCCCTACCAATTGGAGGGTAGTGCTGTATGATCTTGTATCAATGGGCTGATTGATGCTGATGACCATAAACCACATGGTGGTAGCAATGGCCACGGAAAGCAGTTTCCAGCCCAGGTCTTTCATGAGCAATTCCTGAAATCGTTTCATTTATCCTGCCTTCCTTTCCAAATCGCCAGTTTCTTTTTGGCGGATTGATGATCCTGTTCGGAGATCATGTTTTTCAATTGTTCCGGCGTCAAATCCCGATAAAGGACGCCGCCTCTTGCAACGGAAATCTTCCCGGTTTCTTCGGAAACGACGATCACATGGGCATCAGAAACCTCGCTGGCACCAATGGCCGCACGGTGTCTGGTACCAAGTTCCATGCTGACTTCGTTGCTGTCTGTCAATGGCAGGAAACAGGTGGCCGCCGCCACACGGTTCCGCCGGATGATCACCGCCCCGTCATGGAGGGGGGTGTTGTGTTCAAAAATATTGATAAGGAGCTGACTGGACACGATGGCGTCGATGGGGATGCCTGTTCTTTCCAGATCGCCCAGAGGCACTTCCTGTTCCATAAGGATCAGGGCGCCTGTTTTTGCCGCGCCCATTTTGTCCGCCGCCTTGACGATTTCGTTTACGGTGCGGGCTGCGGCTTTTTCATCCCCGGCATCTTCGCCGCGGGTGAAGTAAGAAAAGATCTTTCCTTTGCCCAGCTGTTCCAAAGCCTTTCGCATTTCCGGCTGAAAGACAATGAGCAGCGCAATGATACCCATATTGATGGTGTTGGAAAGAACGAAAATGATGGTATGTAATTTCAAAAGGGCTGCCACTGCCGCAAAGGCAAAGATCACCAGTATCCCTTTGAAAAGGACCCAGGCACGGGTTTCTTTGATCCAGAAAATGACTTTATAGATGATATATGCCACAATCAGGATATCCAGCACATCCGTTATGCCAATGGACGGACGTACAAATTCTGTGATGCCCAGACCACTGAAAAAGCTGTTCAAAAAATCCATTGTATCACACCCGATTCTTCTGATTCTAATAAAAATTGGTTCCAAAAAGCCGATACAGTATCAGTATATCATAAAGTAGAACAAAAGTGTGATTCTCTTGAAAATTTCAAAAAAATTTATGATATTATTTTGACGAAATAACGGAAAAGGGCGGTACAGCCCTCTTTTATCATTTTGTATCCAAACTCATTTCCTTTTCTTTTTCCTGCAAAAGTCATGACATTCGTATATAATTGTGTTTAGAGAAAACTGGCCTTTCTTCTTTTCCATGCAAAATAACAGGACTGACAGACACCATTTCCGCAGTACAAAGGAGGAACAAACATGAATGAAATCCAATTCACCGTGGAAAACCATATTGCCACCATCCATTTAAACCGGCAGCACGTAGGCAATGCCTTTTCTACCGAAATGATGGAAAAATGGTGCAATATTTTCGCAGAGATTCAGAAAAAAGAGGATATCCGCTGTGTCGTTGTAAAAAGCGATCTGCCAAATGCTTTTACTTTCGGCGGAGATATTAAGGAAGAACAGCATTTGAAAGGCGATTCAGCCCGCCGCTTTTCCGGCCTTGGACAGGCATGTGCCAAATGCCTGCGGGACTGTCCCTGCCCAGTCATCTTTTCCATCAATGGCTATTGTCTGGGAGCAGGGTTGGAATTCCTGTTATCGGCAGATCTGGTCATCGCTTCCGATGACATTCAATTAGGCATCCCCACCATCAAACTTGGCGAAGTTCCCGGCTTCGGGGGCATTGGGCTTTTGGGAAAGAAAATCGGCTATGCCAACGCCATGGATTTGCTATTGACAGGCAGATTCCTTCAGGGACAGGAAGCTCTGCGCTTGGGACTGGTACAATATTTGGTGCCTACAGCAGAACTGGAACAAAAGGCAACGGAACTGGCGCATACCATCTGCACCTTTGCGCCCCTTGCCGTCAGAAAAATGAAACGGGTATTGCAGCACGCATACGGCGCAACTTTGGAAGAACAGCTGGCATATGAAACAGAGGCTTTTACGGAAATCTGCCAGACCTGCGACAGAGCAGATGCCATAGAGGCCTTTCTGCACAAGAAACCATCTCCCCCATTTCATGGAAAATAAAAAAGAAACAGGATACCTGTGCTTTTTCCATTGTCCTTCCCGTCACGGAGTAAGGAAAACTTTCATGCAATAGAAAAACAAGCAGAACTTTCTGCATACAAAAGGCGTTTCCTTCTTTGGGAAAACGCCTTTTCTTATTTGCTCAGATGCAGACTTATTCTATCTCCAGATTTCCTTGCATCTGCCAAACAACAAAAACCCCCGACAAATCGGGGGTTTTGCAATGTTTTTATTTTTCCTGCAAAATCTTCTGGGCAATGGGATCTTCTGCATCCACAAGAACCACTCTTCTGTTCTTCGCAGCTTCTGTTTCTACAAAATTACCATTGGCATCAATGTCCTGGCCCCGTACAAAGGGATCTTTTTCAAAGCCAAGACCAACTGTCAACAGCTGGGATTCGGGCACGCCAAAATCTTTCACCAGCATATTTTTCACTGCTTTTGCACGTTCTTCAGATAAGAGCACGCTGGTATCCTGTGGACCTTCTGTGGCTGTGGTGCCTGCAATAAGCACCTGATGGTCAGGAAATTCCAGAATGGTTTTTGCTACCGGTTCCAAAGCAGCTTTTGCCGCTGCTTCATCCAGAAAGGCTGCCTTGTTGGCAACGAACATGACCTGTGTGGAATTGAGTTCAAATGGTTTTTCAAAAACCAATGGTTCCTGTTCCGCTGTGGTCGCCTGTTCTTCCTTTGGTCCATGAATGGTCAGGGAATATTCTGAATTGCCCCGCAGCAAGATATAATAGGTTGTATTGGCAGCCAGATTTGATACTTCTTCTGTCCGCATCGTGCCATCAGCGCCTGCTTCTGGCTGCATCAGACGATTCCCATACTGGTCAAAGAGCCCCAGAACCAAATTAGGGGTATCCGGTGTTTTATTGAGGAAAGAAATCTGATAAGGCACATTCTCTTCTGCACCTGTGGTAAAGGCAAACCACAGATTTTCACCATCTGCTACAGTGCCGGTCACTTTTGTATCAAAAGGAAGCAATGCCGCATCATCCATATTGGTACCGGGTTTAACTTCTTCCGCAGATACAGAGCCTGCACCTCTTGCCATGGCAAAGCTGTCGGATGTTTCGTAAGCGTCAGTCTGGGTGCCTTCTTCCAGCACCTGCATCATGAACGCCGCTTCTCCGCTGGCATGAATGCCAATATTGACGTAATAGGTTTCATTGGCAGCTAAGTTCTCTGCTTTATAAGCGGATACCGTACCGGAATTATCCGCTTCTATCTGCCGCAAACGTTCTCCATTAGCATCATAAAGCTGTACCACCAGATTGGAAGAATCGGGTGTTTTATTTACAAATGTCAGATAATAGGCAGTGCCCGCCTGCTCGCCTGTGGTAAAGGCAAGCCAGAAAGCCTGATCCTTGGCAGCAGTGCCATAGACTTTTGTGTTCAAAGGCACCAGAACCGCATCCTCCTGATTGGTACCGCCTCTGATCTGCTCCGTGGATTCGCCCACATCAAAATCCTTGTCCACCTCTTCTACTTCTTCCTGCTGTGTTTCTTCAACGGGCTCCTGCGCTTGTTTTCCGCCGCAAGCGGAAAATGCCATCACGGACATTGTCAGGCACAGTAAAACCGTCCACATACGTTTTTTCATGGCCAACCCCTCCTTTGTTGCCAAAACCAAAACCCCTTTGTTCTTTTGTGCTGTTCCTTATATTCCGAAAAATCCAGAAAGGAACAGCCGTTCTTATAGTTTCAGTATACGCTCTTTCTGATTTTTTGCAATAAAAAAACAGAAACAACCCCATAACCGCTGTGTGTTCTGCACAAAAAAGGCGTTTTCTCTTCCGAGAAAACGCCTTTTGCATTTCTACTTATTAAATTAGTACAGTTTTGCACCTGCGGGGATTCTATCATCCACCATCAGCAGGTTCAGACCTTCGTGACCATCCACTTCATGTACAGCGGAGATCAGCATACCACAAGAGTCAATGCCCATCATGTTACGAGGAGGCAGGTTTGTGATAGCGATGCAGGTCTTGCCTACCAGTTCTTCGGGTTCATAGTAATCGTGGATACCGCTCAGGATCACACGATCTGTGCCGCTGCCGTCATCCAGCACGAATTTCAGCAGTTTTTTGCTCTTAGGCACTGCTTCACATGCTTTTACTTTTACGGCTCTGTAGTCGGATTTCGCGAATGTATCGAAGTCCACGAATTCTTCAAACAGAGGTTCAACCTTTACGTTGGAGAAGTCGATTTTTTCCGCAACGGGAGCAGCCACTGCAGCAGGAGCTTTTGTTTCTGCTTTCTTAGGCATGTCCAGGGGTTTCATTGTGGGGAACAGAATAACGTCTCTGATGGAAACGGATTCTGTCAGCAGCATAACGAATCTGTCGATACCTACGCCCAGACCGCCTGTAGGAGGCATACCATATTCCAGAGCTGTCAGGAAGTCTTCATCGATCATGTTTGCTTCGTCGTCGCCTGCTTCTCTCAGGTATTCCTGATATTCGAAACGATGACGCTGGTCGATGGGGTCATTCAGTTCGGAGTATGCGTTACCGTATTCTCTACCTACGATAAACAGTTCGAAACGTTCTGTGAATTCCGGTTTATCGGGTTTTCTCTTTGTCAGAGGAGAGATTTCTACGGGGTAGTCAATGATGAATGTAGGCTGAATCAGGTTCTTTTCTACGAATTCTTCGAAGAACAGGTTCAGGATATCGCCTTTTACATGACGTTCTTCATATTCTACATGATGTTCGTCAGCGATTCTCTTTGCTTCTGCTGTATCAGCTACCTGGTCGAAGTCTACGCCGGAGAATTCTTTAACAGCGTCTACCATAGTCTTTCTTGCGAAAGGTTTGCCCAGATCCAGTTCGTGACCGCCGTAAACCACTTTTGTGGTACCCAGTACGTTCTGTGCAACGGTACGGAACATTTCTTCTGTGATGTCCATCATGCCGTTATAGTCTGTGTAAGCCTGATACAGTTCCATCAGGGTGAATTCGGGGTTATGACGAACGGAGATACCTTCGTTACGGAATACACGACCGATTTCATACACACGTTCAAAACCGCCGACGATCAGACGTTTCAGAGGCAGTTCCAGAGCGATACGGCAGTACATGTCGATATCCAGTGTGTTATGGTGTGTGATGAAAGGTCTTGCGGAAGCGCCGCCGGGAATGGTCTGCAGTACAGGTGTTTCCACTTCCAGGAAGCCCTTGCCGTCCAGGAATTTACGGATTTCTGTGATGATGCGGGAACGTTTGATGAATGTGTCACGCACTTCGGGGTTCACGATCAGGTCCAGATATCTCTGACGGTAACGCAGTTCCTGGTCTTTCAGGCCGTGGAATTTTTCGGGCAGTACCTGCAGGCTCTTGGACAGCAGTGTCACTTCTTTTGCGTGTACGGAAACTTCCCCTGTTTTTGTTTTGAATACGAAGCCTTTGATGCTGATCAGGTCGCCGATATCGAATTTTTTGAATGCGGCATAAGCTTCGTCGCCGATGTCGTTACGGCTTACATAAGACTGGATGTTGCCGTTTCTGTCCTGGATATTGCAGAAGGACGCTTTACCCATGATACGTTTGCTCATGAGTCTGCCGGCGATGGCAACGTCTTTGCCTTCCAGTTCGTCGAAGTTGTCTTTGATTTCATCGCTGTGATGTGTTACTTCGCATTTTGTGATTTCAAAGGGGTCTTTGCCTTCAGCCTGAAGCTGTGCCAGTTTTTCCCGTCTGATTTTAATCTGTTCGCTCAGTTCCTGCTGTGTCATTTCCTGTGCAGGCTGGTTGTTCTGTTCTGCCACTTTGTTTTCCTCCGTTTCCGTGTTCTCTTATGCAAAAAATAAAATTATTTCTGGATGTTCAGAATTTTAAATGCCACTTCGCCGTCGGGTGTATCTGCCATAACGGTTGCGCCAACTTTCTGACCCAGCAGCGCCATACCCAGAGGGGATTCGTTAGAGATTCTGCCGTTCATAGGGTCTGCTTCTGTGGAACCAACGATGGTGTATTCCATTTCTTCGTCAAATTCCACGTCCAGTACTGTTACTTTGGAGCCCAGGTTGACAACGTCCATTTTCAGCACGTCTTCGTCGATAACTTCCGCGTTGCGCAGCAGGTTTTCCAGCTGTACGATACGGCTTTCGATTTCGCCCTGTTCTTCTTTCGCAGCATCATATTCGGCGTTTTCAGACAAGTCGCCCTGTCCTCTTGCTTCTTTGATTTTTTCTGCTACTTCTTTTCTGCGTACGGTTTTCAGGTTTTCCAGTTCCTGTTCCATTTTTTTCAGACCGTCATAGGTCATGACTACTTTTTTTGCTTCTGCCATTGCTTATTTCATCTCCTTGCGGGTTTTATCCAATTTTTTCAAAAATAGGGATTTTCCTTGATATTACAAGGAAAAGGGAGGGCTTACCGAAATGCCCTCCGAAAATTCATTGATAAATTATATACTAAGGTAAGTAATTTTGTCAATGTTTTCTCCCGGGAAAATGCGATTTTATCCCTGTTTTTTCGGAATTTTTCGTCTTTTTCCACCCAGAAGAAAGCCAACGGGGCAAAGCTGCCCCAGCTGTGCTTTTGCCTCTGCCGCTTTTTCAGCGCCAGGCGCGTCAAAATACGCCCGAAACATCTGGTTTTCACAATAAGTACGCCCTTCTGTCAGGGCACCTGCTTCCATCTCTCTTTGGTTGCCGAAGAAAAAGCCGTCTGCTGCCAGCACATCTCCGCGGCGCAGGGCAATACTCTCCGTGACGGTGCCGTTGCCCACCAAATCCAGAAACACAGCCCCTTCCGCCAATGCGTAGGCCATGGCGCCGTTTCCCTTAGCGCAGGAAAGCACCACATCTGCCTCCCGAAAAACGCCATAGCCCACGGAGCTGAACACTTCCACCACCAGTCCTCTTTCCTCCAGAAACCGTTCCTGCCATGACACGAAAAAGGGCTGGCGGTCTGTGAGAATTCCCAGACGATTCACCCAGCCGGGCAAAGCCGCCAGCACCGCTTCCGTTTCCCATCCGCCGCCGTCTGCCACCACGAAAGAGGCTCCTTCCGGTCGTTTGCCCATGGCTTCCAGCCCTGTGGCTGCTGCTTCTGCGCCGAATATGGGATAGAGTTTTCGCCCTGTGGCAAAGGGCAGGATATCCTGTGGCAGGTCTGCCGCCATGGGGGAAAGAGCAATCTTTGCGCCTTTCTCTGCTGCCTGTTCCAGCAGCTCTTTGGCTTTCTCCCGCCACGGAGGCAGAAAACAGCCGTCTCGGTCCGTCTGTAAACACCAGCTGCCCTCTGCCGTTTCCACCCACGGGCAATATTTCAGCTGCCATTTCTCTGCCCAGCTTTCCGGCAGTTTCCCCACCCATTTGGGACGATGCCGTTGGGATTTCTGCCGCAGACATGTGATATTGATGATTTCCATGGAAACGCCTCCTAAATCGTTAATTTATAAACAATCTTTTTGCATTTTTTGTCATACAATCCTTTGCAATCCCCTGAAATCTGCCCCTGTTTTTCCTTGATTTCCCTCTTTTTTCCAGCCCTTTCGCAAACATGCGCCTCACCAATTTGACGATGTATCAACGAAAATACAATAATTTATTGTTTTTTCTTTTTTCTGTACACAACAATTTCGTGACTTTTTTGCTCGTTTTTTCCTGTTTTCTCCTTTTTTCAGAATTTTTTATGGGTAAATTGCACAAATTCCAAGCCGAATGTCAAACAAATTGACTTTTTTTGTTTTCTTCTTGGTAATTTCTTGACAGTGTATGCAGAATACATTATCATGAAATTACAGTTATTACGGGGACATTTTATTTATATGAAAGGAGTTTTTCCATGAACACAAAAATTATGAAAACCATGGACGGGAATGAAGCGGCTGCTTATATCTCTTACGCATTTACAGAAGTCGCTACCATTTACCCTATTACCCCTTCTTCTCCCATGGCAGAACACGTTGACAGCTGGTCTGCAAACGGCAAGAAGAACATCTTCGGTCAGACAGTACGTCTGGTAGAAATGGAATCCGAAGCAGGTGCCGCAGGTGCTATGCACGGCGCACTGGAAGCTGGTACACTGACAACCACATACACAGCTTCTCAGGGTCTGCTGCTGATGATCCCCGGCATTTACCGTATTGCCGGTCAGCTCAAACCCGGCGTATTCCATGTAAGTTCCAGAACCGTTGGTACACATGCTTTCTCCATCTTCGGCGACCACTCCGACGTTATGGCTTGTCGTCAGATCGGTGTAGCAATGCTGTCCTCCGCTTCCGTACAGGAAGTTATGGATCTGGGCGGCGTAGCCCATCTGGCAGCTATCAAAGGCAGCGTACCTTTCATGCATTTCTTCGACGGTTTCCGTACTTCTCACGAACTGCAGAAAATCGAAGTAATGGACTACGAAGATATCGCAAAACTGCTGGATGAAGACGCACTGCGCAAATTCCGCAAAAACGCACTGAACCCCGAACATCCCGTACAGCGTTCTACCGTACAGAACCCTGACGTATTCTTCCAGAACAGAGAAGCACAGACACCTTTCTATACACGTCTGCCTGAAATCGTGGAAAACTACATGCACGAAATCAACAAAATCACAGGCAGAAACTATCAGCTGTTCAACTACTTCGGCGCACCCGATGCAGAACATGTAGTCATCGCTATGGGCTCCATCACCGGCGCAGCACAGGAAGTTGTAGAATATCTGACAGCAAAAGGCGAAAAGGTTGGTTTCCTGCAGGTTCACCTGTACCGTCCTTTCTCCCTGAAACATTTCTTAGGCGCACTGCCTGAAACAGCAAAAATCGTTACCGTTCTGGACAGAACAAAAGAACCCGGTGCACTGGGCGAACCTCTGTATCAGGATGTATGTTCCGCACTGACAGAAGCAGGCAGAACTCCTCTGGTACTGGCAGGCAGATATGGTCTGTCCTCCAAAGACGTAACACCCGCACAGGTTGTTGCTGTCTTTGACAACATGAAAGGCGAAAAGAAAAACCACTTCACCGTTGGTATCATTGACGACGTTTCCATGACATCCATCGAAGTTGGCGCAGAACCCGAAGTAACAGACGCAAGCACAATCGCATGCAAATTCTGGGGTCTGGGCTCCGACGGTACTGTTGGCGCAAACAAAAACTCCATCAAGATCATCGGTGACCATACAGATAAATACGCACAGGCATACTTTGAATATGACACCAAAAAATCTGGCGGTATCACAAAATCTCACCTGCGTTTCGGTGATGTGCCTATCCGCTCCAGCTATCTGGTATTCAAAGCAGACTTTGTGGCATGCCACAACCAGTCCTACATCTCCAAGTATGATATCGTTTCCGAAATCAAACCCGGCGGTACTTTCCTGCTGAACTGCGGCTGGAAAGGCGAAGAACTGGAAAAACACCTGCCTGCTGACGTAAAACGTTACATCGCAAACAACAACATCAATTTCTATACCATCGACGCTGTTGAAATCTGCCGTGAAATCGGTCTGGGCAACAGAACAAACTCCGTTCTGCAGTCCGCATTCTTCAAACTGGCAAACATCATCCCCGTTGATGACGCAGTTGGCTACATGAAAGCAGCCATCGAAAAATCTTACGGCAAAAAAGGTGAAAAAGTCGTTAACATGAACTATGCCGCTGTAGACGCAGGTCTGACAGGTCTGGTAAAGATCGACGTTCCCGAAAGCTGGAAAGACGCAAAAGACGTGGACAAAGAAGAAATCAAACGCGTTCTGCCTGAATACGTTGAAAAACTGCTGGTTCCCATGAACGCACTGAAAGGCGACTCCCTGCCCGTATCCGTATTCGTTGGCAGAGAAGACGGTACCGTACCTCTGGGTACTTCCGCTTACGAAAAACGTGGTGTTGCCATCGACGTTCCCGAATGGGATGCAACAAAATGTATCCAGTGTAACCAGTGTTCTTACGTATGTCCTCACGCATGTATCCGTCCTTTCCTGCTGACAGAAGAAGAAGCGAAGAACGCACCCGAAGGCTATGTAACAGAACCCGCAAAAGGCGCTGGCGAAATCGCTCAGTATCGTTTCCGCATCCAGGTTGACCCTCTGGACTGCCAGGGCTGTGGTGTCTGCGTAACAGCATGTCCCGCAAAAGAAAAAGCACTGGTAATGAAACCTCTGGATACACAGATGCACGAACAGCCTAACTGGGACTTCTCTCTGGCTCTGTCCGATAAGAAGAACCCTATGGACAAATACAGCGTAAAAGGTTCTCAGTTCGAACAGCCTCTGCTGGAATTCTCCGGCGCATGTGCAGGCTGCGGCGAAACAGCTTACGCAAAACTGATGACACAGCTTTACGGCGACCGTATGTATCTGGCAAACGCTACAGGCTGTACACAGGCTTGGGGCGCTGCTGCACCTTGCGTACCTTACACAACAAACAAAGAAGGCTGGGGCCCCGCATGGAGCAACTCCCTGTTTGAAAATAACGCAGAATTCTCCCTGGGTATGGTTCTGGCAGTAGAACAGCAGAGAGAACGCGTAACTATGAAGCTGAAAGAACTGCTGGCTCTGGTAGACGACGCAGATCTGAAAGCAGCAGCTGATGTATGGCTGGCAAACTATGATGACGGTCACAGAAGCAAAGAAGACACCAAAGCTCTGCTGGCAGCTCTGGAAAAAGTTTCCGTAAGCGGCGAAGCAGCAGATCTGAAAGCCTTCATTCTGGACAACAAAGAACACCTGACCAAGAAATCCATGTGGATGTACGGCGGCGACGGCTGGGCATACGACATCGGTTACGGCGGTCTGGACCACGTACTGGCTTCCGGCGCAGACGTAAACGTACTGGTTGTTGACACAGAAGTTTACTCCAACACAGGCGGTCAGTCCTCTAAAGCAACACCTATCGGCGCTGTGGCACAGTTCGCAGCAGGCGGTAAAGCAACTGTGAAGAAAGACCTGGGTATGCTGGCAATGAGCTACGGCTACATCTACGTTGCACAGGTTGCTCTGGGCGCAAACCCTGCACAGCTGATCAAAGCCCTGAAAGAAGCAGAAGCTTACAAAGGTCCTTCCCTGATCATCGCTTATGCGCCTTGTATCAACCACGGTATCTCCAAAGGCATGGCAAACGCTCAGCTGGAAGCAAAACTGGCAGTGGATGCTGGCTACTGGTTCCTGTACCGTTACAACCCCGATCTGAAGAAAGAAGGCAAGAATCCTTTCATCCTGGATTCCAAAGAACCTTCCATGGATTACAACGACTTCATCATGGGCGAAGTTCGTTACGCTTCCCTGGTTCGCACCTTCCCCGAAACAGCAAAAGTGCTGCTGAAAGAAGCTGCTGACAAGGCGAAAGAAAAATACGAAGCATACAAGAAGCTTGCAGAACAATAACCCCGTAACATACTGTTTGCAGGCAGCAAAAAAACCTTGGCGAGCCAGCCGGCAAAACCGGCTGAACCTCGCCCCCTTGCAAACAGATGGGCTTTCGGCAAGGCTCCATGAATATTTGTGATAGACTCTGGGAAAAAGAGGTCATGTCCATTGGGGGCTTCTTCAGAAGAAAATTTTCTTCTGAGGACAGCCGCAGTTTCCCTTAAGAAATCAAGGAAATGAAAAACCAATGTTTTCTTAAGGGAAGCCTGCTGGACATGCCTCTTTTTCTATTATGTAAAAATTCCATATTTTTCCATTGTATGAATATCCATACATCATTTTCGTCAATTGTAAAAAAAGTACAAAAAAATAAGCATTCTTTTGGCGAAAATCCTTGTCAAGGTTTTCGTGTATCTTTATAATAAGGAACGGATAAAAATTCAATGAGAAAATAATAAAAATAGAAATCCTATCCCGGGTATTATAAATAAAGTAAATA
>NZ_CAJMDQ010000048.1 GCF_905212195.1 uncultured Anaerotignum sp.
AGAAACGCTTATCTGAAAGAACAGCCAGTGGAAAGCCAGAGTGTTTCTGTGAAAAAGGAAGCCCCTGTGGAACGGAAAGCGGAAAAGAAACTGCTGAAAATGTCTTATAAAGACCAGCGGGAATATGATTCCATTGGGGATGAGATTGCCGCACTGGAAGATAAGATTGCGTCACTGGAAACAGAAATGGCAGCGTGTACCACAGATTACATGCGTTTGCAGGAACTTTCTGATGAAAAAACAGCCACAGAAGAAAAGCTGGAAGAAAGAATGGAACGCTGGATGGAACTGAGCGAACTGGCGGAGGAAATTGAGAAAAACCGTCAGGAAATGGCGTAACTTGCAAAGAATCGGGTTTTTCTGTTATAATAAGATATTAAGTTGTAAAAAGAAGGTTATATGTATTTTTTAGGAGAGTGATTTTTGTGGACGGAGGCAGTCCGGTGTTGATCGGGATTTTGATATTGCTGATATGCGGTTCGGCGTTTTTTTCAGCGTCTGAAACGGCTTTGACTTCATTGAGCAGGATTCGGCTGCGGAATATGGTGGATGAAAAAATCAAAAACGCAGATAAGATTCAGAAGCTGCTGGACAACCCCAGCAAACTCTTAAGCTCCATCTTGGTCGGCAATAACCTGGTAAACAACGGTGCATCTGCACTGACAACAGCATTGGCTATCCAGATTTTCAACGGCGATGCCGGCAGCGGCGCCGGGGTAGCAACGGCAGTGATCACCATCATCATTTTGATTTTCGGTGAAATTACGCCAAAAACAATTGCCGCGCAGAAAGCGGAAAAAGTGGCATTGATCGTTGTAAATCTCATTGCGTTCTTTGATTTGATTTTCACACCGGTGGTTGCGGTTTTGAACGTGGTTACAGGTACATTTGCGAAATTGATGGGCTGCGATTCCAATGAAAAAGCCCCTCTGATCACAGAAGCGGAACTGCGCACCATTCTGAATGTGAGTCATGAAGAAGGTGTGTTGGAACAGGAAGAACGTACTATGATGGATAACGTGGTAAACTTCGGCGATGCCAAAGCAAGGGATGCCATGACACCCAGAACGGACATCTTGGCTGTGAGCACCGAAGCCACTTATGCGGAATTTGTAGAAGTGGTACGGGAAGAAGGTTTTTCCCGTGTGCCTGTATACGAAGAAGACTTGGACAACATTGTCGGTGTCCTGTATGTCAAAGATGTGTTCCTGGCAGATCAGGAGGACTTTACACCGGCGAAATATATGAGAGAACCTTTCTTCACCTACGAAAGCAAACCTCTGGCACAGCTGTTTGCCCAGATGCGGGACGACCATCTGGCGGTTGCCATCGTACTGGATGAATACGGCGGTACAGCTGGTCTGCTGACCATGGAAGACGTGGTAGAAGAAATCGTTGGGGAAATCGAGGACGAATTCGACGACGAAGAAGAAGATATTGAAGTGGTCAAAGAGGATGAATTTGTGGTGGACGGCAGCACTCGTCTGGAAGACCTGAACGAAATGATCGGCTGCGAACTCATCAGTGAGGAAGTAGATACCATTGCCGGCTATGTATTGCTGGTGCTGGGCAACTTCCCCAAAGACGGCGAAGAAATCGAAACAGACGGCCTGCGTATTGTGGTAGAAGATATGGAAAAGAACCGTATAGGAAAATTGCGTATTTATAAAATACCCCATACGGAGGAAGAAATAGAAACGGAAGAATAAGAAAATCGGCAGTGCTTTTCAGAGTAGAAAGGCACTGCTGTTTTTTTGTGGAAAAAAGAAGAGTGCTGTATTTATATGAAAATAAAAATAGCTGGAATCCTTTGTAAGATATGGATTCCAGCTGTTTTTTTCTTTCAGTAAAGACTTTTATAGTTTTTTAAAGATTATCCAGCATTTCTTTTGTAGCTTCCAGATATTTGTCAGCAGTCTGTTTGCCTTCGATGCGATCGCCCTGGATACGGCCGTCTTTGTCAACGAAAATGGTTGTAGGCAGACCTTTCAGATTATCCACAATCCAGCTTGCCATGGCTTTATCGGGCATAATGCCTGTGAATGTTACGCCGTTTTCTTCATAAGCTGCCAGGATTTTGGCTTCTGCTTCGTTGCCGGGGGTATCAATGATCACCTGTACAAAGTTTACATTGGGATATTCTGCCTGCAGTGTCTGATAGTAGCTTTCCAGTTCTTTCAGTTCGTTGATGTCAGGATAGCTGTAAGAAGCGAAGAAGTTCACAGCTGTCAGATCGTAGTCAGCGAAGATACTGCTGTCGATGGCGTTGCCTTCCAGATCGGTGGAAATGAAGCCGAACAGTTCACCCTGCTTGGAAGCCTGTTCTGCAACAGATGCTTCGTCAGGCTGGAATGTTTCTACACTTTTGTAAAGTGTGGGCAGGTCTTCAGCTAAAGTTTTGTATACTTCCTGAGCATCTTTGGAAAGATGGTCAATGCCTGTGGAAGGGTCAGTGAGGAAATAGAACCGGAAGCCATCCTGTTTGGTCAGTTCCTGTTTGGAATTGAATTTGTTGAATTCCGCTACAGCAGAATCAGCAGTTTCCTGTCCATCCCGTACCACCAGAAATTCCACCAGAGGTGCCATCAATTCGTCAACGGGTACGGTAGATGAGGTGTCGTTGAGTGCTTCCATGTTTTCATCCGGCGCATAATCATAGCGGACAACGGCATAAACGCTGTCTTCCGGCTGCGCATAGGATGTGGGAATCAGATTTACGTTTTCTTCTGTTGTCCAGCTCTGGGGAATGGTGTATGCCAGTCCACAGGCATCCAGTCGGATTTCTGTTTCTGCAGTTTCATCTGTGGTGTTTTGTGTGCTGCCACCGCAGGCACTGAGCATAGAAAGGGACAGTACCGCACAGAGCAGAAGGGCAAATGCTTTTTTCATGGGATAAAAACCTCCTGTTTGATTATGATGCTGCATGTTCGCAAAAGAAGGCGGTGGAATCTACCGCCGCCCTTTTCTCTGACTTTATTATAACAGACTTTTGCCGGAAGGGAAACGAGTTTTTTTGTATCATTGGAATTTAATGATATTTTAATGCGGATGCAAGGTTTATTTAAGGAGTGACATATAAAATAGTTTTTTAAGACAAAATACAATTCTATTGGTATAATGTAAACATGGTATAGTTTAGAACGGAGGGCGTTTATGGAAAGGAAAAAAGTCATTTTGATAGAAGACGAAGTCAAGCTGGCACGTTTTGTGGAGCTGGAACTGCGTTATGAAGGATATGATGTGACGGTCTGCCATGACGGCAGAGAAGGTCTGCAGATGGTCACAGACGGAAATTATGATATGATTCTGCTGGACTTGATGCTGCCGGGACTGACAGGTATTGAAATTTGCAGAAGAGTGCGGAAGTTCTCTAATGTACCCATTATCATGCTGACTGCAAAAGACGAAACCATGGATAAAGTAGCAGGTCTGGACAGTGGCGCAGATGATTATCTGACAAAGCCTTTTGCTATTGAAGAACTGCTGGCACGTATGCGTGTGGCCTTCAAACATGCCCATGCAGGCGGTGCGAAGAAAGTCATTCTGGAAGTGCAGGGGCTGGAAATTGATACAGATAAACGTATGGTCACTGTCAACGGAACCGTGGTTGACCTGACGAAAAAGGAATATGAACTTTTGCTGTATCTGGTACAGAATAAGAATATCGTCCTTTCCAGAGAGCAGATTCTCAACGAGGTATGGGGTTACAGCTACATCGGAGAAACCAATGTGGTGGATGTATACATCCGTTATCTGCGTTCTAAGATTGATGAAGCGTTTGGCATAAAATATATTCATACCATTCGAGGAGTAGGGTACTATGTCAAAGACGAATAAAAAATCATTATTTGGCAGATTTCAAAATCTTGCCATTGCAAAAAGGATTACGCTGATTTATGGTGGGATATTTTCCTTTTCTTTGCTTCTGCTCAGTGGATTTTTCTTTGTGAATACCACCATTTTGGAGCAGAACAGTGTGCGAAAACAGCTGGAAACTACCATTGTCAACATTGAACAGTTTTTGGATAATGGCGGAACCCTTACAAATGAATCCTTAAAAAGTCTGCTGGATAACAAATATGTGGAAGTAAGTGTCTTCAGTTATTCGGAAAATGAGGGATTTAACAGCCACGTAGGCGAGATTCCGGCGTTCATCAAACAACCTCCCCAGCTGATAAACGAAAACAATGGGGAAAATTCGGTGTTAAGCGGACTTTTGAATAAAGATGAAGTCATTGAAGAATTACCGAAAACAGATTATCATATCCGTTCTTTAAAAGAACTGGGTGTGAACCGTCAGGAATTTATACTGGAAGGCCCCGGAGAACAGAAATTTATGCTCTTGTCCACCCAATATAAAGAAGGCGATGACAAGTATCAGATTCAGGCATTTAAACAGCTCAACGGCAACCAGTATTTCCTCCAGTCTTTTTTATGGAAAATGGTCATTGCTGATTTTATCGGCATTTTCTGTGCATTCCTTGCAGGCCGCTATATCAGCCGCCGTGTGCTGAAGCCAGTGGAACAGATTCGCACAACGGCAGAACGCATCAGTATTGAGGATTTGACCCAGCGTATTGACTTGGATGGGCCTGATGACGAAATGAAGGAGCTGACCATCACATTCAACTCCATGATTGACCGACTAGAAAAGGCGTTCCACAGACAGAATCAGTTTGTATCTGACGCTTCTCACGAACTGCGGACACCTATTTCCGTTATTCAGGGCTACGCAAGTCTTATCAACCGCTGGGGAAAAAGCAACCCGGATGTATTGCAGGAATCCATTGATTCCATTCTGGGTGAAACAGAGCATATGAAAGAGCTTATCAACAACCTGCTGTTTTTGGCAAAAAGTGACCAGAACCGTATGCATGCCAAACGGACACACATGTGTCTGAATGATGTGGCGCAGGAAATCGTCAAAGAGTTGGATTTGCTCCAGAAAGACCGCACAATCACTTATGAGGAAGCGGAACAGGTGGAAATCAATGGCGATAGTGACCTCATCAAACAGCTTTTGTGGATTCACGGGGAAAATGCCCTGAAATATACCACCGACGGCGGTAAGATTCACATCAAAGTCTGGAAAGATAAGAAATATGCTTATGTTTCCATTGCGGATGACGGTATGGGCATTGCCGAAGAAGAACAGTCGAAAATATTCGACCGTTTCTACCGGGAAGATAAATCCAGAAACAAGGAGATTTCCGGTACAGGGCTGGGACTTTCCATTGCAAAATGGATTGTCAGCAGTCATGATGGTACCATTTTGGTGGAAAGCAAACGCGGCGAAGGTGCCACATTTATCGACCGTTTCCCTTTGTGGGTAGAACCGGAAGCAAAAAAAGGCGAAACAGGTAAGAATACAAAAATCAAATAACACCTAAGACATATTTGTCCCCTCTCGGCCATATACTTTTGGTACGGGAGGGGATTTTGCATGAGGGAAAAAGACTGGAGAAAACGCAGGGAAGAACTGCGGCAATATATGGGGGGAAGTATGTCCGCAAAGCCGAAAAATACACCAAAGAGCAAAGAACTGTTTCTCTTTCGGCTGTATGTGACCGTGATTTTGGCAGGGGGCGTGCTTCTGGTTTCTTTGTTTCATTCGGAAACAGCAGAAAATCTCACCCAGCAGGTAAAAAATACTATTGCTTACGAAATGCCATTAGAAAAAATTCAGGCGGCAGGAGAACGGCTGACGGTGTTTTTGCAGGAAAAAGACGTGGCATTGCCTGCTTTGAAAGACGATACATACGGCCCCGAAACAGAAGGGCCCTAGTCCGGTGGCACAGGTGGTTTTTGCGCCAAAAGCAGAAGATTTTTGCAATCCGGCAGAGGGGATTATTACGTCTTCCTGCGGAGAACGGGAGAATCCCCTTTTGGAGAAAACGGAATTCCATAATGGACTGGATATTGCCATGGAGGAAGGTACAGAGGTGGCGGCAGTGAAAAGCGGCGTGGTTACGAAGATACGGGAGTCGGATACATACGGTCTGGTGCTGGAATATGAAACCAATGACGGCTTTCGGGTGCAGTATGCCCATTTGCAGAAAACGCTGGTGAAAGAAGGGGAGAAGGTACGGCAGGGACAGGCTGTGGCAAAATCAGGAAATACTGGTCTTTCCACGGGGCCGCACCTCCACTATAGTCTGTGGAAAGACGGCATTTTGCTTGACCCAATGGAATACGTAGATTTGCCTTATACGGCAGAGGTGACGGCGGAATACGCGACAAGGGGAGAAGATTTGGAATAAGGGAAAGATATGCGTGCAATGGGCGGCATTTTCCTGTATGATAGATAGGGAAAATGCGAAAGGATGAACACAATGAAACGAGTATTGATGGATATAGATACCAATTTATTCCGGCTGGCACTTTTGGAAAATGGGGAGCCAGTGGAATTTTATGTGGAACGAAAACAGACAGAAAGTCTGGTGGGCAATGTCTACGCAGGCAGAGTGGAAACGGTGGTGCCCAATTTACAGGCGGCATTTGTGGACATTGGCACAGGCAAAAACGGCTATCTCTATTACGGAAACGCAAGAGCGGCCTCTGGTGCGGAAAAGGAAAATCGCCCTAAAGCCGGAGATACCCTTGTGGTGCAGGTGGAAAAAGATGCTGTAGGTACCAAAGGCGCGGTACTCACCAGAAATATTTCCTTTGCGGGGAAGTTTCTGGCACTCCTGCCCAATGAAGGCGGCGAAATCGGCGTTTCCAGAAAAATCACCAATGAAGCGGAACGCAGAAGAATGCAGGAAATCATGGAAGAACTTCTGCCCTCTGACTGCGGCGCTATTGTCCGTACCAATGGGGCAGGAAGAAGCAAAGGCGAATTTCAGAAGGAACTGGAAAGCCTGTTGCAGAAATGGCAGAGCGTGAAACAGGCGGAATATCGAAAAGCCCCTGCGTTGCTGTGGCAGGAAAATATTCCAGTACTGAAAGCCGCAAGGGATTTTTACAGTGCTGATTTGGACAGCGTTGTGGTCAATGACAAAGAAACTTATGAATTGCTGGCGGCAACAGGGGATTTCTCTGGGGAAGGACAGCCGAAACTGGAATTATATGAAGAAAAAACACCGCTGTTTGCTTCTTTTTACGCAGAAAGCAAACTGGAAAAGGCACTGTCCCAGAAGGTATGGCTCAAAAGCGGCGGTTATCTGGTCATCGAGGAAACAGAAGCCTGCGTGGTCATTGACGTCAATTCTGCCAAAGCCGCAGGACGGGGCGATCTGGAAAAAATGATATTGAAGACCAATCTGGAAGCGGCGGAAGAAGCGGCGAAACAGATGCGCCTGCGGAACTTGTCCGGCATCATCATCATTGATTTCATTGATATGGTGCAGGAAGAAAGCCGGAATGTTTTGACCAAAACATTGAAAGCGGCAATGGAAAAAGACAGGGTGAAAACCGTTGTGGTTGGCATGACAGAACTGGGATTGATGCAGGTCACCAGAAAGAAAACAAAGCCTTCTCTTTTGAAACAGACTACTACCAACTGCCGCAGCTGTGAAGGCAGTGGACGGGTATTTTCTGTGGATTGGACGGCGGCGAAAATGCGCAGGGAAACAAAGACCATTTTTGCAGGAACCATCTGCCGGAAGGTTCTGGTAAAAGCCGATGCCAGACTGTTGCAAGTGTATCTTTCCAATGGCTTTGCAGAGGAGATGACACGCCTTTACGATGGCGAAGTGCTGACAGAAAGCGTTGCCCACGCTGCTTTTGGTGAATATGAAATACTGCGGATGGAAACAAAGCATACGCAAAATTTGTGAATTTTCATGCAATTCTGGCAAGAAATAAAAGGAAATGGCCGCGTTTTTCAGCTTTTTTCACGAGAGGGCCTTGGCAAAAAGACGAAAACTGTCTTGACACATATGCAAAAAAGCTATAAAATGAAAAAGGTGTATTATGCACTGCTTATGGCTATGTGAAATCATAAATGTACTTTGAAAATTGAATAAGGAGGTGTTTTTCATAGAACCGATAAGTATTATCTGTGCTGTGATCGGACTCCTTCTGGGGATGATTGTCGGAATTTTTTACAGAAAGCGTATCGCGGAAGCGAAGGTGGGCGTGGCGGAAGACCGTGCCAATAAAATCGTGGACGAGGCCGTAAAAGATGCAGAGGCAAGAAAGAAAGAAATCCTCTTGGAGGCCAAAGAAGACAGTATCAGAACAAAAAATGAACTGGAAAAAGAAGTTCGTGACAGAAGAAACGAACTGCAGAGAAATGAAAGACGTTTGTTCCAGAAAGAAGAAGCTCTGGACAGAAAGACAGAGTCTTTGGAACGCAAGGAAGAACAGATGTCCAGAAAACTGGAGGATCTGGAAAGACAGAAAGAAGAAGCGAAAGAACTGCGTGAAAAACAGCTGCAGGAACTGGAACGTATTTCCGGTCTGACCACCGAAGAAGCAAAGAATTACATTCTGGCTATGGTGGAAACAGATGTGAAGCATGAAGCTACACTGATGATCAAGGAAATCGAAAGCAAGGCAAAAATGGAAGCAGACAAACGCTCCAGAGAAATCGTTGCCAATGCCATCCAGAGATGTGCAGTGGATCATGTGGCAGAAACTACCGTATCTGTGGTACAGCTGCCCAATGATGAAATGAAAGGCCGTATCATCGGTCGTGAAGGCAGAAACATCCGCGCACTGGAAACACTGACAGGTATCGACCTGATCATTGACGATACACCAGAAGCGGTTATTCTTTCCGGCTTCGACCCTATCCGCAGAGAGATTGCCAGAATCGCACTGGAAAAACTCATTGTGGACGGGCGTGTGCATCCTTCCCGTATTGAAGAAATGGTGGAAAAAGCCAAAAAAGAAGTGGAAGTCACCATTCGCGAGGAAGGCGAAGCTGCAACATTTGATACAGGTGTCAACGGACTGCATCCTGAACTGGTTCGCCTGCTGGGCAAACTCAAATACAGAACCAGCTATGGTCAGAACGTATTGAAACACTCCATTGAAGTATCCCATTTGGCTGGGCTCATGGCTGCGGAACTGGGCGTTGATGTAAATATGGCAAAACGCGCTGGTCTGCTCCACGATATCGGCAAGAGTGTGGACCACGAAATGGAAGGTTCTCATGTCAGCATCGGTGTAGGTCTGCTGAAACGCTACAAGGAAAACCACACAGTCATCAATGCGGTGGAAGCCCATCATGGCGACGTGGAACCTCAGAGCATTATTGCAGTACTGGTACAGGCAGCAGATGCCATTTCTGCAGCAAGACCCGGTGCAAGAAGAGAAACTCTGGAATCCTACATCAAACGTCTGCAGAAGCTGGAAGAAATTGCAGATAATTTCAAAGGCGTTGAAAAATCTTTCGCAATTCAGGCTGGTCGTGAATTGCGGATTGTTATAGTTCCGGAAGATGTCAGTGATGACGGCATGACCTTGTTGGCAAGAGATATTGCTAAGAAGATCGAGGAAGAACTGGAATATCCGGGACAGATCAAAGTAAATTTGATTCGAGAAACAAGAGCAGTAGAATACGCAAAATAAACCAAAAAGAGGGTATCTCAAAGAGAGATGCCCTTTCTTTTTACACGGAGGAGGAAGCGCAATGAAAGAAATCAAATCTTTTTCTTTTCGCTATGGCAGAAATGACGGATACATGGCTTGGTATCGTATGGACAATGAAAAAGGCGTAAACGTGGGTATTGACCTCTACGATGGGGAAGAACGCAGCCTGCGTTGTGAACCTGCACAGGAATTGGCTGTGGAATTAGCAAAACTGCTGGAAGAACAGAACGCAGCGGCATGGGATGGATTTTATGACATCGAAACCTGTATCTGTGCCGGAGATAGCTGGGTATTCCATGCTTATGGCAAAAACGGCGAAGAAATCCACGCTATGGGTCATTCCAAGCATCCGGAAGGCTTTGCGGAAATGAAACAGGCATTGGATGACTTTTTCGGTAAGATTTATCAGGAGTATCAGGCATAAAAAAGAGCATGGATTTTTAGGGGCATCTCTATCAGAAAATAAAAATAGCCGGAATCCTTTATATTTTTAAGGATTCCGGCTGTTTTTTATATGGATTTTACGAGGTCTGTTTTCTTCTGAAGACAGCCCTTTTTTATGCGTATTGATATTTTTTTCTTGCGCCCACAAACAGAATGATAGCTACCACAATGGTCAGCACTTCTGCCACGGGAATGGCAAGCCATACACCCAGTAGGTCAAGATATTTCGGCAGGAACAGGATACATCCACTGACGCAGACGAAGGTGCGCAGGGAAGAAATCAGTGCCGAAAGCACCCCATTGGACAGAGCGGTGAAAAATGCCGAAGCGAAGATATTCACGCCGCAGAACAGAAAGTTCCATGCACAGATTTTGTAGCCGTCCAATGTAAGGGTGAATGTAGAGCTTTCTCTGGGGGTAAATACCAGTATGGTAGGCTCTGCCAGCAGGAACGACAGCACACTGATGACGGCTGAAGAAACCAATATGATGCCCATGGACATTTTGAACAGCCGTTTCAGCTGGACATGATTCCGTTTGCCGTACTGATAACTGAATACGGGTGCCACACCATTGGAAAAGCCCATATAGGCAGAGGCAAAGAGGAACTTTGCGTAAAGGATGATGGTGATGGCAGCGACGCCGTCCTGTCCCATCATCTGCATCATGACTTTGTTAAACAGGTATGTGGTGACGCCAGAGGAAATGTTTGTAATCAGTTCAGATGCACCGTTACTCATGCTGTGGAGCAGAACCTGTGTGTTCCATTCGGGTTTCACGAAATACAGAACAGAGCGTGGTTTCATAAAATAAATCAGTGGAGGAATGCCACCAATGAGGAAACTGGTGACCGTTCCCCAGCCGGCACCTTTGATGCCCATATCCATCAAAACGATGAATACATAGTCAAAAACGATGTTGCTGATGCCGCTGGCAACATTGAGAATCAGTCCCAGTTTCGGTTTGCCTGCGGTAACAAAGAATACCTGAAAGAGCACCTGTACCACGGAGATGGAGTAGAACGCCATCATGATGCGACCGTAGTCGATGCAGTAGGGCAGCAGGGCTTCATCCGCCCCCAGAAAAATGGAAAGGGGCTCAATGAATACAAAGCACAGCAGGGAAAGGATCAGACCCATGGCAATGGCAAAGAGTGTCAGCAGTGTAAAATGCCGTCTTGCCAGATCTTCTTTGCCAGCTCCCAATTCTCTGCCGATGATGGCACTGCCGCCGGTGCCCAGCATGATGCCCACACCCAACATGACGTTGATGAGAGGATAAACGATGTTAATGGCAGAAAGGGCTGCCGTTCCCACAAAACGGGAAACGAAAATACCGTCTGCAATGATATAGGTTGCCACAAACATCATCATAATGATGGTGGGAAATGTAAAACGGAGCAATCCGCCAAGGGAAAATTCTTTGGAAATGTCGTTTTGCATAATATGACCTCACGATAACATACTGTATACCTATAGTTTTCAAAAGAAAGGCAAACGCGCTGGAATGTCAAAATGCGTCTGCCTGTTTTTTATTCGGTTGCCATCTGGTTGACTTTTTCTTCTTCTGGTGTAATATAAATGGTTTTGTTAGTCAGGTAAATGACCATACCCGGTTTTGCGCCGTTGGGCTTTTTCACGTTTTTCCGCAGGGTATAGTCCACAGGAACCATACTGCCGTTTTTGGCTTTGCTGTAAAAGGCAGCCAGATTTGCTGCTTCCTCCAGTGTAGGAATGGGAACTTCGCCTTTGCCGTTGGTGCGTATGATGACGTGGGAGCCGGGGATTTCTTTGGTATGCATCCAGATGTCTGTGGGTTCTGCTGTCCGCAGCGTCAGCTCATCGTTTTGCAGATTACTTTTGCCCACCAGAATTTCGTAGCCGTCAGAAGAAATGTAGCGCATGGGTTTTGCTTTCTTTGGCTTGGACTGGCCTTTTTTCTGGGGCTGTCTGCGGATGAAGCCGCTTTCTGCCAGTTCTGTGCGGATTTCCGCCAGATCGGCATCGTCCTTTGCGGTGTCCAGTGCATTCAGGACACTTTCCAGATAGGCCAGTTCTTCGTCATTCTGTTTCTGCTGGATTTCCATGGCAGCCAGTGTACGTTTGGCTTTGTTATATTTATTGAAATATTTCTGGGCATTTTCTGCCGGTGTTTTGGTAGGGTCCAGAGCAATTTCAATTTCTGCCATGTTTTCGTCATAGAAATTCACGGTTTTGAATGTAGTGGCGTTAGGAGGAATGGCGTAAATATTGGCGGTGATCAGTTCGCCTTTCAGTTTCCATTTATCCTTGCCTGCCACATCCCGCAGGGTTTTCAGCTGGATATCTTTCTTTTTCACGCATCTTTCGATGTTGGTCATGACCAGTCTACGAGTATCGTGTGCTTTCTGGCGGATATGCGCTGCGTTGTCACGCTCGGTGTAGAATCCTTCCAGCAGGGCAGATACGGTAGGATATGCTTTCGCATATAATCCGTCAAACTGTGTCATAGGCAGTACGCCGAAATCCAGAATTTTGCCGCCGGGTTTCTGATAGTAAACGGCAGGGGAGAAAGCACCTGCTTTCACCTGTTCCATGGTGTTGGAAAAGGCGGTAAAGAGGGCATGTTCTTTTTCCGCTGTCATCTGCTCGCAGGCATCGGAAGCATCCAGTTTTGCTTCGTGACAGATTTCCGCCGCCATGATGGGGCTGATACCTGTATAGGTTTTATAAAGGAAGTCCTGTATTTTCTGTCCTTCCTGCACATGAAGCAGAGCAGAAAAGCTGCTTTCTTCCAGTTCCATGGGGTTTTTCTTGTCCTGAGAAGGGGGGAACACATAGGTTTTTCCCGGCAGAACTTCCCGGACAGAACTTTTGTCATGGGAAACGCGTTTGATGGAATCCAGAATTTTGTTGTTTTCGTCAGTGAGAATCAGGTTGCTGTGCTTGCCCATGATTTCCAGAATCAGGTTTTTCACAGTCATGTCGCCCATTTCGTTGGCAGACTCCACTTTGATGATGATGATACGCTCAAAGTTGGGCTGGCAGATGTCAACAATTTTGCCGCCTGCAATGTGTTTGCGCAGTACCATGCAGAACAGTGGTGCTGTCATGGGGTTTTCTCTGGTGTTTTCGGTGATGTGCATCCGGGGATGACCGGAATTGGCAGAAGCCAGCACTTTATAATTGGCGCCGATGGCGCGCACGGAAAAGCGGATTTCGTCGGCAAGGGGCTGATGTACCTTGTCGATTCTGCCGCCGATGAGTTTCTCTTTCAGTTCGGTGACGATGGCTGCGGTGGTGATACCGTCCAGTGCCATAGCAATCCCTCCTTTTTGTTTTGCTAACAATTCAGTATAGCATATTTGACAAAAAGGGAAAAGGGCGTGTTTTTGAAAAGAAAAATTAAAATTTGATTAAAAATAGTGGATACAATTCCCGTTTTTTGTTGCGCTTTTGTGTGACAATGGGTATAATGAAACAGTTCAAAATGGTTCGGAAAACATGAGATTAGAAAGAAAGGAACAGACATGAGTGCGAATGTAAGAAGCATGACAGGCTATGGCAGAGGCGAGCATATTGCAGAAGACCGGAAATTTGTGGTGGAAATGAAATCTGTCAACCACCGTTATAATGATATGACCATCAAACTGCCCCGTTCTCTGGCAAGTCTGGAAGATAAAATCAAAAAACGGGTGATGCAGGATGTGTTCCGCGGCAAAACCGACGTGTTCATCAGTTTTGAAACATTTTCCGCTGATGATGTGGAAGTAAAACTCAACACAGGTTTGGCAGCGGCTTATGCGGAAAAACTTCGTGAACTGGAAAACCTGCTGGGCGTCAACGGCGCAGACCTGCTTTCTCTGACAGCGAAATTCCCCGATGTCATCACCGTGGAAAAAGCACAGAAGGAAGAAGATGTCATCTGGGCAGCACTTTCTCCCGCGCTGGATGCGGCAGTGGAAAATTTCGTTGCTATGCGCAGTGTGGAAGGGGAAAACCTGAAACAGGATATCCTGAAAAAAGGCGAATACATTGCCAAACTGGTGGAAGAAGTTAAGGTATATGCCCCTCAGGTGGTTGTGGAATATCAGGAAAAACTCAATAACCGCCTGAAAGAACTGCTGGACAATGTAGATGTAGACCCTCAGCGTGTGGCAATGGAAGTGGCTATTTTCGCGGATAAAGGCTGCATCGACGAAGAACTGACCAGACTGGACAGCCATCTGATCCAGCTGAGAGAAATTCTGGAAAATGGTGGTCAGGTAGGCAGAAAGCTGGATTTCCTGGTGCAGGAAATGAACAGAGAATCCAATACCATCGCTTCCAAAGCAAATGATATCCGCATTGTGAAGGCAACCATTGCCCTCAAGAGCGAAATCGAAAAAATCAGAGAACAGATTCAGAATCTGGAGTGATCATATGGAACGGATTCAGTTTTTGAATATTGGCTATGGCAATGTGGTTTCCGCAAACCGTGTCATTGCCATCATCAGCCCCGATTCCGCCCCTGTGAAGCGGATTATTCAGGAGGCAAAAGAAAAAGGGAATCTGATCGACGCCACTTACGGCAGAAAAACAAGATGCGTCATCATCATGGATAACGGACATGTGGTGCTTTCGCCCAATATGCCCGAAACCATCGGCGGACGCCTTGCGGCAGAACAAAAGGGGAGTGTAACATGAAAAAACAGGGTTTATTGCTGATTTTATCAGGACCATCTGGTTCCGGCAAAGGCACCATCGTGGAACAGCTGAAAGCAAAGGATGATTTTGCCCTTTCCATTTCCGCTACCACACGTGCCCCAAGAGAGTATGAACAGGACGGTGTGCATTATTTCTTCCGCACAAGGGAAGAATTTGAAAAAATGATTGCCAATCAGGAACTGCTGGAATGGGCAGAATTCTGCGGCAACTGCTATGGCACACCGAGAGCATATGTAACAGAACAGCTGCAGAAAGGCCAGAATGTCATTCTGGAAATCGAAGTGCAGGGTGCATTGCAGGTGAAAAAATTGTATCCCGAAGGGGTATTGATTTTCCTGGTTCCTCCCAATCTGGAAGAACTGGGCAGACGCCTGACAAACCGCGGTACAGAGGATAAGGAAACCATCAACCGCCGTATCCACCGCGCACTGGAAGAAATGGAATTTGTGCAGGATTATGACTATGTAGTCATCAATGATACAGTTCCGCAGGCAACACAGGATATTCTGGACATTGTCCATGCAGAATCCATGCGCTGCAGCAGAAATAAAGAGATTAAAAAGGTATTCAAAGGAGAGATTTGATTATGTTAAGACCATCTTATACAGACTTATTGGACGTTATCAATCAGGAAACAGACGACATCACACTGGGCAGCCGTTACACCATCGTGATTGCAGCAGCAAAACGTGCAAGACAGCTGGTTGACCATGCAGAACCTCTGGTAAGCAACACAAAGGTTGACAAACCTGTATCCATCGCAGTCAACGAACTGTACCAGGGCAAAATCAAAGTACGCCAGGGACATCCCGAAGAAGCAGTTCCTGCGGAAGAAGCTGTAGAAGAAACAACAGCAACAGAAGAAACAGAAGCATAATTAGCAACGGAAAAAAAGTCGGAGGTTCAGAAAGCTGTCGAAAGGAACAGCGAAATCTCCGGCTTTTCTGACATTTACAGAAAGGAGGTGCGAGATGTACGCACAGGTCATCATTGATGCCAATCATGCGGAGGTAGACCGCGTCTTTGATTATAGAGTGCCTGCGCAGTGGGAAGAAGAAGTCTGCGTCGGTCTGCGAGTCATGGTGCCCTTTGGTCAGCGCAATACCAAACGGGAAGGCTATGTCATTGCCCTGACAGAAACGACAGAAGTACCTGCTGGCAAGATTAAGGAAATCGTGGAAATTCTGGATGAAGGCAGACCCATTCTGACGCCGTCCATACTGGAACTGGCGAAATGGATGAAAAAGGAATATTTCTGTACATTGAATCAGTGTTTGCAGGCAGTGATGCCGGCGGGCATCCGCACCAAAAGCGTCTGGTATGCAGAACTGACGGGACAAACGGCAGAACTTTCGGAAAAAGAACAGCAGATGATAGATGTGCTGGAAGAACAGGACGGCGCAGTTCCTCTGCGGGAATTGGAGCAGATTTTCGGCAATCGCACAGAATATATCCTCCGCTGTTTACAGGAGAAAAAAGTTGTCCGTCTGCACCAGAAAACCACACGCAGTACCTATAAAAAAGAAAAACGATATGTTTCCCTGACAGAAAATGAAGAATTACTGACGGTAGCGAAAGAAAAAGCGGCAAAAGACAAACGTCTGGCTGGTCAGCTGCGTGTGTTTTCAGCAATGAATATGGGAGCAAGTATTTCTGTGGAGGAACTGAAGGAGAAGGCTGCTGTGACAGATTCTCCCGTCCATATCCTTTTACAAAAAGGCGTTTTGGTGGAACAGCGCAGACAGGAAAAGCGAGATGTGTTCCAATTGGAGGATTACACACCGACCCAGCCTTTTTATCCAACACCGGAACAGGCACAGGCGTTGACTCTTTTGCGAGAGGAAGAGCAGAAAGAGCAGAAACGTCCTGTACTGCTTCACGGAGTCACAGGCAGCGGCAAAACGGAAATCTATATGCAGCTCATTGAGCATGTTATTATGGCGGGCAAGCAAGCCATTGTGTTGGTGCCGGAAATTTCACTGACTCCCCAGATTATGGAGCGGTTTATTTCTCGTTTTGGCAAGCGTGTTTCTGTGACCCATAGCCGCCTTTCTTTGGGAGAACGGCTAGACCAGTGGCGAAAGGCAAGAGATGGAGAGATTTCCATCATCATTGGGCCTCGTTCCGCCTTGTTTATGCCTTTTTCCAACCTTGGGGTCATTGTCATGGATGAGTGTCATGAGAGCAGTTACATTTCTGATGTAACACCCAAGTATCATACCCGTGAGGTGGCAAGAAAGTTGTCGGAACTGACAGGGGCATTGCTGGTCATGGGCAGTGCTACCCCTGACATAGACAGTTATCATCGGGCAGTGACAGGAGAATTCTTGCTGCTGCAATTGAAAGAACGGACAAAAGGCAGCAGACTGCCAGAGGTCTTTGTGACGGATATGCGTAAAGAACTGGAAGATGGCAATCGCTCCGCCTTTGGACTGCCTTTGCAGCAGGCAATCCGGGAAAATCTGGAAAAGGGACAGCAGACCATGCTGTTCCTGAATCGACGGGGATATTCCACATTTGTTTCCTGCCGGAAATGCGGAGAAGCACTGACTTGTCCTTCCTGTAACGTTTCTTACACTTACCATGCGTCAGATAAAGCATTGGTCTGCCATTACTGCGGCAAAGAAGTGCCGGTGCCTAAGACATGTCCTTCCTGTGGCTCCCATTATATCCGCTACTTTGGTACAGGAACCCAGAAAATCGAGGAAGAAACCAGACGTCTGTTTCCAGAGGCAAGTATTCTGCGTATGGATGCAGACACCACAACAGGAAAAAACGGGCACGCCCGCATCCTGGAATTGTTTGGAAAAGGAAAAGCTGATATTCTCATCGGTACCCAGATGATTGCCAAAGGTCATGATTTCCCCAATGTGACATTGGTGGGGATTCTGGCGGCAGACCTTTCTTTGAATTTAGGCACCTATCAGGCAGCGGAAAACTGTTTCCAGCTTATTACTCAGGCGGCTGGCAGAGCCGGACGGGGAGAACTTGCCGGAAGGGTATTCATTCAGACTTATCAGCCGGAAAATCACGCCATCCGCATGGCGGCGGCACAGGATTACGAAGGATTTTATCAGGAGGAAATCCTCCTGCGGCAGGCAATGGAGTATCCACCTTTTTCGCATATCTTCTCTGTGCTCATCACCGGAGAAATGGAGCAGGAAGTGATACTGGCTGCCCAGCGACTGGGGGCTTATATGAACCACTACGCAGAACGGGCAGGCTGTACCGTAGTAGGCCCTGCACCAGCACCCTTGCCGAAATTCCGAGGAGAATTCCGCTGGCAGATTTTTGCCAAAGGAACAGACGCAGAGCGGCTGAAAGCCTTTGTTTTGTATACGGTGGAACAGACCAAGAAAGACGTGAGCCGGGAAATCCGCTTTCATCTTGCTTTCCTTGCGTGAAATCTTGTAACTTGCTAGGAAATATGATAAAATACTCTAATGCGAATTGTTTCGCAGACAACAATCGAACATCGGTGGCGCAAGGCGCCTTTTAGGAGGATAAAAAATGGCAAAAAGACAAATCAGAATCAGTACAGATGAGGTTTTGCGTAAAATCTGCAAACCTGTCAAAGAAATCACACCCAATACATTGACACTGCTGGACGACATGGCAGAAACCATGTATGACGCAAACGGCGTTGGTCTGGCTGCGCCTCAGGTAGGCGTTTTGAAACGCATTGTTGTGATCGACATCGGCGATGGTCTGGTAGAACTGATCAACCCTGTCATCGTAGAAGCAACAGGTTCTCAGATCGACTATGAAGGCTGCCTGAGCGTTCCCGGCGCAAGCGCACGTGTGGATCGTCCTGCTTATGTAAAAGTAGAAGCCCTGAACCGTGACGGTGAAAAAATCATCGTAGAAGGGGAAGAATTGATGGCAGTTGCTCTGTGTCATGAATTGGATCACCTGGATGGGATATTATATATTGATAAGGCTCTGCCCGACGAAGACGAAGCATAAGGAGGAATTGCCATGCGCGTAATTTTTATGGGGACTCCCGATTTTGCGGTGCCTTCTCTGGAAGCGCTGCTGACAAAGCATGAAGTGGTGCTGGTGGTGACACAGCCCGACAAGCCTAAGGGCAGAGGGAAAAAGATGGTGCCTACACCGGTGAAAGCCTGTGCTTTGGAACATGGTATTCCCGTTTTGCAGCCGGAAAAAGTGAAAGAACCGGAATTTGTGGAACAGCTCCGTTCTTATGAACCGGATCTGATTGCGGTAACAGCTTTTGGACAGATTCTGTCTGAACCCATTCTGGAAATGCCTAAATACGGCTGTATCAATGTTCATGGTTCTTTGCTGCCTAAGTACCGCGGTGCGGCACCGATGCAGTGGTCTATCATTGATGGGGAAAAGGTGACAGGCATCACCACCATGTATATGGCAAAAGGTCTGGACAGCGGCGATATGCTGCTGAAAGCAGAAGTGGAAATCACAGACGAAGACACTTTTGCGACCATCCATGACAAAATGGCAGTGACAGGCGCAAATCTGCTGCTGGATACACTGGATCAGCTGGAAGCCGGTACTCTGGAACGGATTCCGCAGGATCATGATGCGGCAACATACGCACCTATGATTACAAAAGAAACCGGTCATATTGACTGGAGTAAAAACAGACAGGACATCATCAATCTCATTCGGGGATTGAATCCGGCTCCGGCAGCATATACCATTTATGAGGAAGAGGTTTTGAAGATTTTCGGCGCAGTAATTTCTGATGTGCAGGCCGATGGCGCAGCCAATGGGGAAATTGTGGCTGTGGTGAAAAAAGGCTTTGTTGTCAAATGCGGCGACGGTTGTCTGCTGATCACAGAAGTGCAGGCACGCGGCGGCAAACGCATGATGACAGACGCATATCTGAGAGGACACGCAATGAAAGAGGGCATCCTTTTGCAGTAAGACTTTTAGATTCTAGGAACTGAAAAAGGAGGAATCGCACCATATGTTTTTTTATGGATATAACATGGATTATGTTTTATTATTGATCATTGCCGTGGTCTTGGCTGGTCTGGCACAGGCAAAAGTATCATCTACCTATAACAAGTATTCCCGTGTGCCCAACAGACGCGGGCTGACAGGGGAACAGGTAGCGGCACAGATGCTCATACAGGCAGGTATTCACGATGTACGTATTGAACGCGTGGCTGGTCATCTGACAGACCATTATGACCCCAGAACAAAGACGCTGCGCCTTTCTTCCGGCGTATATGACGGCAGAAGCGTAGCAGCACTTGGCATTGCGGCCCATGAAACCGGGCACGCCATCCAGCATGACACAGGCTATGTGTTCCTGGTGCTGCGCAGCACATTGGTACCTTTGTCCAATCTGGGTTCCACACTGGCTTGGCCTTTGATTGTCATTGGTCTGCTCTTTGGAGGCAGTTCATCCAATATGTTTATCACACTGGGGATTCTGTTTTATGCCCTGGCAGTATTGTTTACCATTGTGACACTGCCTGTGGAATTTAACGCATCTTCCAGAGCACTGCATATGCTGGAAGACCAGTACTTCCTGGATGCCGATGAAATTGGCGGCGCAAGAAAAGTGCTTTCTGCGGCAG
>NZ_CAJMDQ010000049.1 GCF_905212195.1 uncultured Anaerotignum sp.
CTTAACCCCTTGACCAACGGACCGTATAGCAATAAAAAATAGCGGAGGAGGGATTTGAACCCCCGACACTGCGGGTATGAACCGCATGCTCTAGCCAACTGAGCTACTCCGCCTCAAGTCGACTAGTTCATTATATAGTCATATTGTTCGTTTGTCAATAGCTTTTTTCAAAAAAATGTCTTTTTTTGAAAACTTTTATTGTTCGCGGTTGATATACAGGATTTCATTGCTCTTGACCAGCCCCAGTTTTTCTCTGGCAATCTGTTCGATATAGCTGTCGCTGTTGTAGTAATCCTTTTTGGCCTGAAAATCCAATGTCTTTTGCTGTTCGTCGGCAATCTGCTGTTCCACGTCAGCCAGTTCCACTTTCAGCTGACGGTATTCCCGATACTGCCAGTATACCCCTGCCACAACGAACACACAGAAAGCTACCAAAAAAAGATGGATCCATAATCCACCGGATTTTTTCTTTCTGGCTCTTTTTTCCATGGCAGTCACCCTTCCTAAGGTTTTCGACGCAAAAAACGAATATCCCGCCGTAATGTGTCTTTTTTTATTTTCACATATACTTTACATAATTGCAAGTGTTTTTTGGATTTTCCACCGCAAAATCTGACGAAATTCCGCGCCGGTCTGCCAAAGGCAAGATAGAGCAGACGAAAGGGCGTCAAAATTATGGTCAACAATAACATGACCAGTCTTCCAATGACTTTCAGCACCTTTTCTCCCACGCCCATGACCAATGGGCTGGCAAGGGTTCCGTAAAGGCCCATGCCGCCAAAAACAGCCACCAGCAGAAAAAAACGGACTTCCCCATGGTTTTCCTGCAGCAGTACTTCAAAGACCCCCAGCGCCACCGCTGCCCAGTACAAACCATCCTCAATCTGTACTGCCCAGACACCGTGGGGCAATATGCGCCGTGCAAGACGCAGGCCGTCATAAACCAATCCCATACCGCCGCCCAGCAGCAGGCAGCACAAAAACAAACTTCCCTGTCCCTGAATGTCCACCTGCCTGCCTCCTTTCAGCGGAATAACTTGGCAAAGAAAGATTGTTTGCCGCCGCCCATATTTTCCGCGTAGGTCAATGCGTCCATGCGTCCTTCCACTGCCACTTCCCCTTCTTCCAGATTCAGCCGTCCCACGTGGAGCCCTTCTCCTTTGATGATAAGCAGTCCACAGGAAGTATCCACCGCCACCCCTTCCTCATCAAAACGCAGTACGTCCGTCACGCCGCCGATCTCGATCCGTTCTCTGTCTGTCATGCGAATGGTATGCTGCCGCAAATTTCTTTTTTCTTCCCCCAACAAAAAAACCTCCCCATACTGTTTTTACAGTATATCAGGGTGTCGAAAATCGACACCCTGTCGACAAAGCCTCATTTCATTCAAGGCTTTGTCGAGTAGACAGAAGTATAAAGCCAAAGTTCCATCGGCTAAAAGCCTTGAAACTTCAGCTTTTCCTCGTCGGAAATAAATTCCGACTGCGGATTCCAGTTGGAAAACTCTTCGTTTCCCAATCCCTTCCGCGTTCTCAATAAAAGTGTTAAACTTCGTTTTTCTACAGTCTACTTTACTGTTTTTACAGTATATGAGAGGTTTTGGGACATTATTCCACTGCGCGATACATGCCGGCAGCATCTTCTTTTTTGGTGGATTCCTGCAGGTTCAGCACTTCCACCTTTGTCACGTTATTGCCGAACTGAATTTCGATGATATCGCCGACCTTCACGTCCGCGCCGGCTTTCACCACTTTGCCGTTGAGGGACACACGTCCTGCGTCGCAGGCTTCGTTGGCTACGGTTCTGCGCTTGATGATACGGGATACCTTCAGGAATTTATCAATACGCATGTTCATTTCCCCTTTGCTGTTTTTTCTTTCAAAAAAACGCTTTCTCAGGACGAGAAAGCGTTTCAAAAACAATCAAATCAAATTATTTGTTGATCGCATCTTTCAAAGCTTTACCTGCTTTGAATCTGGGTGCTTTGGAAGCGGGGATGGGCATTGCTTCGCCTGTCTGAGGGTTTCTGCCTTCGCGAGCTGCTCTTTCAGCTACGTCGAATGTACCGAAGCCTACCAGCTGTACTTTGCCGTTTGCTGCCAGTTCTTCTGTTACAACATCTTCGAAAGCTTTCAGTGCTTTTTCAGCGTCTTTTTTGCTCATTTCCGCCTTTTCAGCAATCGCTGCAACTAATTCAGATTTGTTCATTGTGTTAGTCCTCCTAAATAAATCTATTAAAGTTTCTTGGATAAGGCAATTTTTGCCTGATCCCAGAGCAAATCCATTTCCTCCAGAGTCATTGTGGAAAGCTGCTTTCCCTCTGAAAGGGCTGAATTCTCAACATACTCAAATCTATTTATAAACTTTTTGGTGGCTTTTGTCAAGGCAAACTCGGGATTTATTTTCAAAAACCTTGCTACGTTCACCAGTGCGAACAAAATATCACCGAATTCTTCCTCTATATTGCCGTTTGGCTGTTCCACAGCCTCCTGCAGCTCCCGAATCTCCTCTGCCACTTTTTCCATGGCGCCGCCAGCTTCGTAAAAATCAAAACCAACGTCTGCGGCTTTCTTCTGTACCTTTTTGGCACGGGTCAAGGCAGGCAGGGCATCAGGCACACTTTTGAGGACATCCGTCTGGGTCTGCATGTGTTTTTCCTTTTTCTTCAGGGCTTCCCAGTTCACCAGCACCTGTTCCGCCGTATCCACGGAAATTTCCCCGAACACATGAGGATGGCGGTAAACCATTTTCTCACAGATGCCTTGAATGACATCATCCAGTGTAAAGCCGCCTTTCTGGGCTTCGATGGAAGAATGGAATACAACCTGCATAAGCACATCCCCAAGTTCCTCCTTCAAGTTGTCCATATCACCTTTATCGATGGCATCCACCGCTTCGTAGGCTTCCTCCAGCATATCCGCCCGCAGGCTTTCATGGGTCTGCACCTTATCCCAAGGACACCCATTCTCACTGCGAAGCTGCTCGATGATGTCCCGCAAATCGTCAAAAGTATATCTTTTCTGCACGTTCATTTCCTCCCTTTTTAATTAGGACGTTTTTTGTCCCACATTTTATTCAAAAACCATAAACTTTTCTTCATTGCACTTCCAGAAAAACGGCGTTTTATCCATATCCCGCCGTCAGAATTTATGTTATGATAATTCTAACAAAAATCACCTGCAAAAGAAAGTCCAAAGAAGAAAGGAAGTTGCAAACATGTTTCGCATTGTCAATAAAAAAGAATTAAACAGTGCTGTGACACTGCTTGAAATCGAAGCCCCTTTTGTGGCAAAAAAAGCCAAAGCGGGGCAGTTTATCATTTTCCGTGTAGATGAGTTCAGCGAACGCGTCCCTCTGACCATCGCTGATTATGACAGAGAAAAAGGCACCGTCACCATCATTTTCCAGAAAGTTGGCCTGTCCACAAAACTGCTGGCAGCCAAAGAAGTTGGCGACTCCATCCGCGACTTTGTAGGCCCTCTGGGTGTTGCCACAGAATATGACGGCTTTAAGAAAGTTGCCGTTGTAGGCGGCGGCGTAGGCTGCGCCATCGCATACCCTCAGGCAAAAGCCCTCCACAATCTGGGCGTGGAAGTAGACGTCATTGCTGGTTTCAGAAACAAAGACATCGTCATTCTGGAAGACGAAATGAGCGCTGTTTCCGACAACTACTACCTCATGACCGATGACGGCACAAAAGGCGAAAAAGGCTTCGTTACAGACAAGCTGAAATCCCTCATCGAAGCTGGCAACCAGTATGACGCTGTCATTGCCATCGGCCCCATCCCTATGATGAAATTTGTCAGCCTCACCACAAAACCTTACGGCATCAAGACCATTGTCAGCCTGAACCCCATCATGATCGACGGTACAGGCATGTGCGGCGGCTGTCGTGTCACCGTTGGCGGCGAAATCAAATTTGCCTGCGTAGACGGCCCCGACTTCGACGGACATCAGGTGGACTTTGACGAACTGATGAACCGCAACTCCGTTTACAAGAAAGAAGAAGCGGATCTGGCTGAAAAACACATCTGCCGCATGGACAAAATGGCACACGACTTGATTCACTAAGGAGGACGGAAACAATGGCAAACATGAGCTTGGAAAAAATCAAAATGCCTGAACAGGCACCTGATGTGAGAAATAAAAACTTTGAAGAAGTAGCCATGGGCTACACAGCGGAAATGGCTATGGAAGAAGCTACCCGCTGTCTGAACTGCAAACACAAACCCTGTGTCAGCGGATGTCCCGTAAACGTACGTATCCCCGAATTTATCGCGGAAGTGGCAAAAGGCGATTTTATGGCAGCTTATAAAATCATCACTTCCACAAACGCTCTGCCTGCTGTCTGCGGTCGTGTATGTCCCCAGGAAAGCCAGTGCGAATCCAAATGCGTTCGTGCCATCAAAGGCGAAGCTGTTGCTATCGGCCGTCTGGAAAGATTCGTCGCAGACTGGTATATGGCAAACTGTGACGAAATGCCTGAAAAACCCGCTCAGAACGGCAAGAAAGTGGCCGTTATCGGTTCTGGCCCTTCCTCTCTGGCATGTGCTGGTGACTTGGCAAAAGCAGGCTATGCCGTAACCATTTTCGAAGCATTCCACACAGCCGGCGGCGTACTGGTTTACGGTATCCCCGAATTCCGTCTGCCTAAGGCCATCGTGCAGAAAGAAATCGACAAGCTGTCTGCCATGGGCGTTGAAGTCATGACAAACATGGTTATCGGCAAAGTATTGTCCATCGACGAAATCATTGACGATATGGGTTATGATGCGGTATTCATCGGTACTGGCGCAGGTCTGCCTTCCTTCATGGGCATCCCCGGCGAAGCTCTGGTAGGCGTTTACTCCGCCAACGAATATCTGACACGTATCAACCTGATGAAAGCATATGTTTCCGATTACGACACACCTATCCGCCATAGCAAAGCAGTTGCTGTTGTAGGCGGCGGCAATGTAGCTATGGACGCTGCAAGATGTGCAAAGAGAATGGGTGCTGAAAAAGTTTACATCGTTTACCGTCGTTCTGAAAAAGAAATGCCCGCGCGTCTGGAAGAAATCCATCACGCAAAAGAAGAAGGCATTGAATTCCACCTGCTGCGCAATCCTGTGAAAATTCTGGATGACGGCAATGGTCAGGTATGCGGTATCGAATGTCTGAAAATGGAACTGGGCGAACCTGATGCCAGCGGCAGAAGACGTCCTGTACCCGTGGAAGGCTCCAACTACGTTATCGACGTTGACACAGTGGTTATGTCCATCGGTACATCTCCTAACCCCCTCATCCGCAGCACCACAAAAGGTCTGGAAACCAACCGCAAAGGCTGTCTGGTTGTCAACGAAGAAACCAACCAGACCACCAGAGAAGGCGTTTATGCCGGCGGTGACGCTGTTACAGGGGCTGCAACCGTTATTTTGGCTATGGGCGCAGGTAAAAAAGCTGCCGCAGCCATTGACGAATATCTGAAAAACAAATAATCTTTTTTGAAATAGAAAAAGTACGGCAAACAAAGAAAGCCAAAATCCGAAGATATAAAGGATTCTGGCTTTCTTATTTTTTTACATTTGACGAAATTTCTTCTGAAATAGTTGTTGCAATCTTCCTTGAGAAATCAGGAAAATTTGGATACATTCTTTTTTTACAAACAAAAAACGGTATGACCCAAAAGCCATACCGTCATTTTCTCAGGATTCCTCTTTCTTTTTTCTCCGGCGCAGCTCCCTCTCGTATGCCACCAGCATGTAAATACAATTCCACACAAACAAAAGACCAATGGACAGCTCCGGCACCCAGAAAACCAGTATGACGCTCACCGCCATACAGCTTCCATGACTGCCCCAGAAAAATTTCCGTCCAAGTCCCGTCAGATTCCAGCGCATGGGGTTACGCACCCAAGACAGCACCACTGCCGCCAGACCGGATACCAGCACCACCACCACAAAAAGGCCATAGATATGCCCCGTATCCCACACACTGGGTGCCCAAACGCTCACCAGCGCATCGGCGCAAAGGCAAATCCAAGCCAGCAGCTCCAACCGCATCCATGCGATACATCTTTTTAGCTGTACATCCGAAAGATTCTCCATAGCCGCCTCCTTATGATGCCTGACCCAATTCTTCCTTCCATTCCAGCCAAACACAAATAGGGTTCCAAATAAATACCACAGGGATAACAAGTGCCTGCATGCCCTGCACCCATTCTGCTTTCCATACAAAGAACAGCACAGCGCAGATAAGGATTACCAATGCCCCCAGCAAATACCGTCTGGGACGGCGCAGTTTATATCCGTGGCGCAGAGGATTATCCAGATGGGATGCCACTGCCAGCACGCCGCACAGAATCATGCCGCCGATTTCTACCCAGCCCGGCAGGCTTTCTCCCAGCAGCACTTCCGCGATTTTCACACTAAAAATCACCCATAATGCCATGAGCAGCCATGCGGCGATTTCTTTTCTGATTCTCATACAGCCCTCCATGAGCTGCTGTTTCCTTCTCTCGTCCAAAAAACTTCCTCCGTTCCGGCGGTATCCGCCTGATTCTATTCGTTGTTTGTTCCATCTTACTCCCCTTTCTCTCTCTTGTCCAGCTTTTTCCAGCGTTTCGAAACTTTCCTGCAAAAAGACTAGTCGGCTGGTGGTCTTTTCTGCTATAATAGTGCAGACGGCAGAAAAAATGCCTGTAAAAATCGAAATATAAGGAGGTTTTTGCACCATGAAAATACAAACACTGGAAATCGGCAACATCGGCACCAACTGCTATGTAATCTCTGACGACAAAGGCACCTGCGCCATCATCGACTGCGACGGCAATCCCCAGCCTTTGTTCCGCTATATCGAAGAAAACAACCTGAAACCCACCCACATCCTGCTGACCCACGGTCATGACGACCACATTGGCGCTGTGGAAATGGTAAAAGAAAAATACGGCTGTCCCGTTTACGCCTGCAAAAAAGAAGAAGCTCTGCTGGCAGACCCTGCCTTGAACTGCTCTCTTTACATGAGCGGCCCCACTTCTCTTTCCGCTGACGTATGGGTACAGGAAGGCGACGCTGTGAAAGTAGGCGATCTGGAATTTACCGTACTGGAAACACCCGGTCATACAGCCGGCAGCGTATGCTATCTCATCGGCAACAACATTTTCTCCGGCGACACCCTGTTTCAGGGCTCCTGCGGCCGTACAGACCTGCCTACAGGCAACTGGGGCGAGATCATCGCTTCTCTGAAACGTCTGCGGAATCTGCCCGGTGACTACAATGTATATCCTGGTCACGGCCCTTCCACCACACTGGAAATCGAACGCCGCATGAACCCTTATATGTAACGAAACTCTGTCGTCAAAACCTCATTTCATTCAAGGTTTTGACGAGTAGACAGAAGTATAAAACCGGAGTTCCATCAGCTCAAAAGCCTCGAAACTCCGGTTTTTCCTCGTCGGAATTAAATTCCGACTGTGGATTCCAGTTGGGGAACCCCACACCGCAAGAGATGCGGACAGCCATTTATGGCTGGCATTTGCGAAGCAAATGTGTTGACCCCTTTGTTCCCCAAACCCTTCCGCGTTCATGCAAAAAGTATAAAAATTACTTTATCTATAGTCTGAGCCCCCTTTGGGGCTTTTCCCATGAAAAGGAGGATTTGTATGCAGTATATCATGTCTTTGGATCAAGGAACCACCAGCTCCCGCTGTATCCTCTTTGACAAAAACGGTGTGGCTGTCAGCACCGCCCAGAAGGAATACCGTCAGATTTATCCCCAGCCCGGCTGGGTGGAACACGATCCCATGGAAATCTGGCAGAGCCAGCTGGAAGTGGCACAAAAAACTCTGGCGCAGAAAGGGCTCACTGCCGCTGACATTGCCGCCATCGGCATCACCAACCAGCGAGAAACCACTATTCTCTGGGACAAGCGCACAGGCAAGCCCATTTACAACGCCATTGTATGGCAGTGCCGCCGAACTGCGGAAGACTGCGAAGAACTGGCGAAAAAAGGCTACACCGACTTATTCCGTGAAAAAACAGGACTTCTGCTGGACGCATACTTCTCCGCAACAAAAATCCGTTGGGTATTGAACCATGTGGAAGGGGCAAGAAAACTGGCAGAGGAAGGCAATCTGCTGTTCGGTACCGTAGACACATGGCTTATCTGGAACCTCACAGGGGGACAGGTACACGCCACCGATTACTCCAACGCTTCCCGTACCATGCTGTTCAACATCCATACTTTACAGTGGGATACAGAAATTTTGGATATTCTGGACATTCCCGCTTCTATTCTGCCCAAGGTTATGCCCTCCAGCGGCGTATTTGGCCATACACTGCCTTTCCACTTCGGCGCACCCATTCCCATTGCCGGAGCAGCTGGTGACCAGCAGTCTGCCCTCTTTGGACAAGCTTGCTTCACACCCGGTTCTGCCAAAAACACCTACGGCACCGGATGCTTCCTGCTGATGCATACAGGGGATGCCCCTGTTATGTCCAAAAACGGCCTTCTGACCACTATTGCATGGGGACTGGACGGAAAAGTCACCTATGCCCTAGAAGGTTCTGTATTCGTGGCTGGCGCTGCCATTCAGTGGCTTCGCGACGAACTGAAACTCATCGGCTCCGCACCGGAAACGGAAGAACTTGCCATGTCTGTGCCTGACACCTGCGGCGTTTATCTGGTACCCGCTTTTGTGGGACTTGGTGCGCCCTACTGGGACCCTTATGCTCGTGGCATTTTGACAGGCCTCACCCGTGGTGCCAACCGGAATCACATTGCCCGTGCGGCACTGGAATCCATGGCATACCAGACTTATGACGTGCTCCACGCCATGGAGGAGGACGCAGGCATTCCTTTGGCGGAACTGCGTGTAGACGGCGGCGCCGCTGCCAATAACTTCCTGCTGCAATTCCAGGCAGACATCACAGGGGTTCCTGTGCTTCGTCCCAAGACACTGGAAACCACTGCATTGGGTGCTGCGTATCTGGCAGGTCTTGCGGTAGGCTACTGGAAAGATTTGTCGGAAATTCGCCGGAACTGGGGCGTTTCTCACGCCTATTCTCCCAAAGCATCCAAAGAAGAAGCGGCAGAAAAACTGGAAGGCTGGCAAAAAGCAGTGCGTCAGACCTTGACAAAATAAAATAAAAATATCCTTAACAAAATTTCCGAAAAAAATTGGATGAACTTCACTAAGTTTTCACAATATCTTGTGTTGTCTATATTTTTGATTGCAATATATAGCCGTATGTGGTACATTATGATACAGCAAATGACTATGTATTGTATCTCGCTTGCCGAGAATGAAGGAGGATATCATCATGTATGTGATTAAGAAAGATAATACCCACGAACCGTGGAATGTGCAGAAAGTCGTAGTGGCCGTAAACAAATCCGCTTACCGCGCACTGGTGAAATTCACACAGGAAGAGCTGGATTTCATCTGTGATTTCGTAGAAACAAAAGCGAAATCCCTTGGCAAAGAAGGCATCCCCATTGCGGAAATGCACAACATCGTCGAAGGCGCTTTGGAACAGGTAAAACCTGAAGTTGCAAAAAGCTACCGTGATTACCGCAACTACAAACAGGACTTTGTCAAAATGCTGGACGAAGTTTACAAAAAAAGCCAGTCCATCATGTACATTGGCGACAAGGAAAACAGCAACACCGACAGCGCTCTGGTTTCCACAAAACGCTCTCTGGTATTCAATCAGCTGAACAAAGAACTGTACCAGAAATTCTTCATGACCACAGAAGAACTGCAGGCCTGCCGTGACGGTTATATCTACATCCATGATATGTCTGCCAGACGTGACACCATGAACTGCTGTTTGTTCGACGTAAAAAGCGTACTGACTGGCGGTTTTGAAATGGGCAACCTGTGGTACAACGAACCCAAGACACTGAACGTTGCCTTTGACGTGATCGGCGACATCGTTCTTTCCGCTGCCAGCCAGCAGTATGGCGGTTTTACGGTACCTTCCGTAGACCTGCTGCTGGAACCCTTCGCAGAAAAGAGCTATGAAAAATTCTACCGCCGCTATATCGACATGGGTCTGACACCCAAGGCTGCGGACAAAGAAGCCATGGCGGACATCCTCAACGACTTTGAACAGGGCTTCCAGGGCTGGGAATACAAATTCAACACCGTTGCTTCCAGCCGCGGCGATTATCCTTTCATCACCATGACATTCGGCACAGGCACAGGCAAATTTGCCAAAATGGCATCCATCACCATGCTGAACGTCCGCAGAAAAGGACAGGGCAAGAAAAACTGCAAAAAGCCCGTACTGTTCCCCAAACTGGTATTCCTTTATGACGAAAATCTCCATGGCAAAGGCAAGGAACTGGAAGATGTCTTTGAAGCAGGCATCCTCTGCTCCTCCAAGACCATGTATCCCGACTGGCTTTCCCTCACCGGCGAAGGCTATGTAGCGGAAATGTATAAAAAATATGGCGCTATCATCAGCCCCATGGGCTGCCGTGCCTTCCTGTCCCCTTGGTTTGAACGGGGCGGCATGGAACCTGCTGACGAAAACGACAAACCTGTTTTCGTAGGCCGTTTCAACATCGGCGCTGTGAGCCTGCACCTGCCTATGATTTACGCAAAAGCAAAACAGGAAAGCAAGCCTTTCTATGAAGTGCTGGACTACTATCTGGAACTGATTCGTCAGCTTCACATCCGTACTTATGCGTACCTGGGCGAAATGCGCGCTTCCACCAACCCTCTGGCATACTGCGAAGGCGGCTTCTACGGCGGTCATCTGGGCATTCACGACAAAATCAAACCTTTGCTGAAGGCTGCTACCGCTTCTTTCGGCATCACCGCTTTGAACGAACTGCAAGAGCTGTATAACGGCAAATCTCTGGTGGAAGACGGTCAGTTTGCCATCGACACATTGCAGCACATCAACGATAAAGTAGCGGAATTCAAGAAAGCCGACGGCAATCTGTACGCTATCTACGGCACTCCTGCGGAAAGCCTTTGCGGTCTGCAGGTAACACAGTTCCGCAAGAAATACGGCGTAGTGGAAAATGTATCCGACCGTCCTTACGTAAGCAACTCTTTCCACTGCCATGTAACAGAAGACATTTCTCCTATCCAGAAACAGGATCTGGAAAAACGTTTCTGGGATTTGTCCAACGGCGGCAAGATTCAGTATGTAAAATACCCCATCGACTACAATTTGGACGCTATCCGCACACTGGTGCGCCGTGCCATGAAGATGGGCTTTTATGAAGGGGTAAACCTTTCTCTGGCATACTGCGACGACTGCGGCCATCAGGAACTGGAAATGGACGTATGCCCGAAATGCGGCAGCAAAAACCTGACAAAAATCGAAAGAATGAATGGATATCTGTCTTACTCCCGTGTCAAAGGCGATACTCGTCTGAATGAAGCAAAAATGGCAGAAATCGCAGAAAGGAAGAGTATGTAATGCGTTACCACAACATCACAAAAGACGATATGCTCAACGGCGAAGGGCTGCGAGTGGTTTTGTGGGTAGCGGGATGCTCCCACGGCTGCAAAAACTGCCAGAACCCCATCACATGGGACCCCAACGGCGGTTTGCCCTTTGATGAGGCTGCCAAAGCAGAAATTTTTGCAGAACTGGAAAAAGACTACATCAGCGGCATCACATTCAGCGGCGGTGACCCCTTATACATGGGCAACCGGGAAGATGTGACCGCACTGGCAAAAGAAATCAAAGAAGCCTTTCCCGACAAGAAAACATGGCTCTACACCGGCTATCTTTGGGAAGAAGTCAGCGCTCTGCCTATCATGCCTTATCTGGACGTTATCGTAGACGGACGTTTTGTGGAAGAACTGAAAGACCCTCAGCTCCACTGGAAAGGCAGCTTTAACCAGCGGATTATCGACGTACAGAAATCTCTAGAAAAAGGCACCATGTACCTTTACCATGCGGAATAAAGCAATACAGAAAGGAAGAAATCAATGGTTTCCATCAGAATCAAATATCTCAGCGACAAAATCGAAAAACTGCGTTACATCGACGGCAAATCCGACTGGATTGACCTGCGTGCAGCAGAAAGAGTGGAACTGAAGGCAGGAGAATTCCGCCTGATTCCTCTGGGCATTGCCATGGAGCTGCCAAAGGGCTATGAAGCGCATATCGTGCCCCGCAGTTCTACATTCAAGAACTTCGGCGTTATCCAGACCAATCACTGCGGCATTGTGGACGAAAGCTACTGCGGCGATAACGACCAGTGGTTCTTCCCCGCGCTGGCTATGCGCGACACCGTCATTGATGTGAACGACCGTATCTGTCAGTTCCGTATTTTCGAGCACCAGCCCGCCATTTCTTTTGACGAAGCGGAAACACTGGGCAATGATGACCGTGGCGGCATTGGCTCCACAGGTAAGAATTGAGGCGATAATATGACAGACCTGACTTTTCGGTTTGCAGAACGGAAAGACATCCCCCTGATTCTGCGGTTCATCAAAGAACTGGCGGATTATGAAGGGCTTCTTTCTGAAGTGGTAGCAACGGAAGAAATTCTGGAAACCTGGATTTTTGATAAAGAAAAAGCAGAAGTGCTTTTGGCTGTGGATAAGTCCGGAGAAGAAATTGGCTTCGCACTGTTTTTCCACAACTTCTCCACATTTCTGGGGAGAGCCGGCATTTATCTGGAAGATTTATATGTATCCCCTGTCCACCGCGGCAAGGGCTACGGCAAAGCCATTTTGCAGAAACTGGCGCAGATCGCTGTGGAAAGAGGCTGCGGCAGACTGGAATGGTGGTGTCTGGATACCAACACCCCTTCCATCGGGTTTTATCTCTCCTTGGGGGCAGAACCCATGTCCGACTGGACAGTATACCGTCTGGCAGGAGATACTCTGAAAAATATGGCAGGTACCGAAAAATAATACAAATAACAACCTATCCAATGGACATCAATCTTTGGTTACAATAAGCCATAAAACGAAGTACTTGGCAGTAATCATAAAATATGTGTTTGTATCAAAAGAACGATAAAACAAAGGGCGACAGCACAGGATGCTGCCGCCTTTCTTAACAGCAAAAGGATATGAAGTCCCCTCTCCAACCATAAACCAAATGATGGGATTTCATCCTGACTGAAAGGAGATGTTCGCCATCAAAAGCAGACAGCTTGAAATCCTGATTCATCTGATGAATACTAAAAAATCCACTTATACAGAACTTGCACAACTATTTGAAGTCAGCAGAAAGACAATCATGCGGGATATAGACAAACTCTCTGGCATGGGTATTCCTATTTACACACAACCTGGTTATGGCGGCGGCATCTTTCTTTCTCCAAATTATCGATTTAGTCACAGTTTTTTCACTGGTACAGAAATTGAAGATATCATCCTTGCACTTCATATTGCAAAACATCTTCATAAGCGGCCGGAAAAAAATACGGCTTTACAGAAACTGGAGATGCTGATACCAGAGCTTGCATTTTTAAAGGAATTGGATTTTGACAAATATCTGAAAATAGAATTGCTTTCAAAGCCCATTACAACGCAAACCCCGATTTGCAGTACCATCAATAAAGGATTGGATGAAGAAATATTTTTAGACATCACCATTCACCAAAAGCGCTATACCGTTGCACCTCTGTATTACATACTGCGCCCGGATGGTCTGCATTTATATAGTACAGACGGAACAAACTTTTTTACATTTGAAGTAGAGAACATATCCCAATGCAAAACAACATCTCAAACCTTTGACCGAACAGAATATCTCCATAAATAACAAATACCAGAAAAAAGGGGACAAAACACATCCACTTTCTTCTGGTATTCTTATTTTGGAGGTTATTATTATGGAAAAAAATATTTATGAATCAAAATCCATCCTGAGATTGGTTGCCACATTCTCATTCCCTGCTATTTTCTCACTGCTAATGGAAATCATGACATCTGTGGTAGATACTATATTTGCCGGACATCTTGGTACTGACAGCGTAGATGCTCTCACTGCAATGGGTCTTCTCGCTCCTCTGCTGAATATTTTTACAGCAATCCAAGCACTATATGCCGTTTCCACATCTATTCTGATTGCCCGCCATCTGAACAATCAATCAGAACGAGATGGATATTTTTCCACAGGAATATTGTGCACGCTTCTTGTAAGCATGACTGTATCCGCTTTATCATATTGGGGAATAGAATCTATTCTGCATTTATTAGGTGCTAAACAAATAGTTTTTGTTTTCGCAAAGGACTATCTCCAAATCCAACTGCTGAGTAATATTTTCAGCGCATTGGGCTATACATTTACCAGCAGTATACGTGCCTTTGGATATCCCAAAACAGAAATGCTCATCACTGCTCTTTCCATCGTCACCAATATAATCGCTAATGTTATTTTTGCTTTTGGGCTTCATATGGGACTTGCCGGTCTTGCACTGGGTACACTGTTCAGCGAAATTTTCTGTATGCTTCTTGCCCTTATATGGCTGCTTCAAAAAAAGTTTCTTCCTGCCTTACGACACGTTGAAAAAACCAAACACTTCTCCAGAGCATGGGAATTGTTCCGTCTTGGATTTGCGCAAACAATCATACAGCTTCTTGGAGGCTGCACAGGTTTTTTTATGAACCATAGTTTCATGCTGTATGGAACGCTCCATTATGTTGCCATTTGGAATATGGTACAAAAGATATATACCCTTTTCCTGATGCCAATTGTAGGAATCACCCAAGGAATACAGACCATCATCGCCTATTATAGCGGTCACCAGAAAGAAACCCAAAAACGAGAAACCATCCGTTGCACTGTTGTATGCACAATGCTGTATGGATTTGTTGCTTTGGCTTTGATTTTTTTGTTAGGCGGCAAAATACTAACGTTTTTTTCCACATCCAGCACCTTGCTGACACAAAGCCTGACGATACTAAAAATTGTTTTTCTCACTTTTCCCATTGTAGGGATTTTCTATACCATATTGACTTTATTAGAGGTGACAGGACATGAAATCAAAGCAATCGTTCTAACTTTATCCCGGCAGGTGTTTTTACTTCTTCCTCTGGTATCCCTACTGCCCAAAGTACTGCCACAGTATAACAACGCCATATTTTGTGCAGTCCCCATGACGGACTTGTTCGTTCTAATCATTGCTGCCACAATCACAATAAAAACTATAAAATCAAAATCATCAGTCAACAAATAGAGAACTTTTCTATCATAACAAAAAAAGCAGAAAATTCCCCTAATGGAAATTTTCTGCTTTTTTATTTCAAACGTATGAGCCGCACCAGAAAAAACGCCAATGACCCTAAGGTTACCAGCAGGAACAGCGGCAAAAACTGGGGCGGCAGATTTCCGCCAAAGGCTGACTGAAACACCAGATAGGAAAACAGCACCGCAATGATAAGTTTCAGGGTACCCAGCATGTTTTTCAGTGTGCGATACACCCTCTCCTGATTTTTGGGCGTTACCTGTACTCCTGTATTCCAAATCTGCGGAAAATGCTCCACCACAGACAGGGCAAGGAACATCACCCACCCCACTGCCATGAGCACCCACAGAGAGCCTTTGCCTGCCATACGGTCTACATGCCCTCTGAAGTCATAATGCACCGGAATGCGCGCTGCAATCTGTCTCCAGACTGCCAGCAGCCACGCAGTGGTCCCGCCTAGCGAACATACGCCAACGACGTTGACCAATCTATCATATGGACTTCTCGGAATTTTCATAATACTCCCCCATCCATTGCAAAATTCTGATTTTGTCTATGATACCACATTCTGGCCCAATCCGCAAAAAAAGAAAAAGCAAAAGGCGTTTCACTAGAAAAGAAAGAAAGCCGAAACCCTGATATACAAAGGATTTCGGCTTTTCTATTTTGATTGATGTTTTTATCTTGTGTACCTAAGGAAACCGTCTTTCATGTTTCTTTCTTTTGCAAAATTTGTTTTTATTCAGCTGCTACTTCGAATACGGGTGCTACAGCGCCTTCGAATGTTTCGTTGATGTAGTCAGCGATTTCCTGAGAGTTCAGAACTTCCATCAGTGTCTGCAGTTCAGGTCTTGTTTCGTCGCCATTGCGAACTGCTACAACGTTCTGGTATGTTTCTGCTGCCAGAGAGTCAGCTTCTTCGATTGCCAGTGCGTCAGAGATGCTCAGGCCGCCGCTCAGTGCATAGTTACCGTTGATAACAGCGATATCCAGAGAGCTCAGGGACAGAGGCAGCTGTGCAGCTTCCATTTCAACGATTTCCAGGTTATGAGGGTTTTCTACGATATCCAGTTTTGTTGCTGCTACGCCAGCGTCTTCTTTCAGTGTGATCAGGCCGTTAGATTCCAGCAGCAGCAGTGCTCTTGCTTCGTTTGTTGCGTCATTGGGTACACCTACTTTTGCGCCGTCAGGCAGAGCTGCCAGATCGCTGGAGTTGCCTGCGAAGATGCCCATAGGTTCATAGTGAACAGCGCCCAGAGCTACCAAATCCATGTCGTTGTCAGCGTTGAACTGATCCAGGTAAGGCTGATGCTGGAAGTAGTTTGCATCCAGGTCGCCTGTGTTCAGTGCCAGGTTAGGCTGTACATAGTCTGTAAATTCTACGATTTCCAGTGTAACGCCTTTTTCTGCCAGCAGGGGCTGTGCAGCTTTCAGGATTTCTGCGTGAGGGGAAGGAGAAGCGCCAACTTTGATGGTTGTGCCTTCTGCTGTTGCGGTTGTTGCGCCTTCATCTGCTGTTTCTGTTGTTGTGCCGCCGCAGCCTACAGCGCCGAATGCCAAAGCTGCTGTCAATAAAATACCAATAAACTTTTTCATAATACATGTTCCTCCTTAAAATTTGAATAGCATTTGTTTTCTTTTTTTATGTGTACTCTTAACGAGTTACAGCCGTTTGTCTGTGCCTTTTGCGATGCGCAGGCCAACTTCCTGCAATACCTGCACGATAACTACCAGCAGAACTACCATGACTAACATGATATCTCTCTGGCTGCGATAGTAACCATAGTTGATGGCTACAGCACCCAGACCACCGCCGCCGCAGAAACCTGCCATTGCGGAGTAGCCCAGAATGGTTGTCATGGCGATGGCACTGCCGATCAAAAGAGAAGGTTTTGCTTCGGGCAGCAGTACCTTTGTCATGATTTCAAAGGGAGAAGCCCCCATGGACTGTGCCGCTTCCACAACACCTTTATCCACTTCCTTCAGGGAAGATTCCACCAGTCTGGCAATGAAGGGAGCCGCTGCTACCACCAGTACCACAACAGTTGCCTTTGCACCGATAACCGTGCCTACAACTGCCTGTGTGATAGGCATCATGGCTACCAGCAGAATCAGGAAAGGAATGGAACGCAGGATGTTGATGATGATACCCAGCACCTGATTGAACAGAGGTGCCGGTGCGATACCGTCCTTATCTGTTGCCACCAGAATCAAGCCCAAAGGCAAGCCGATGACATATGCAAAAAATGAGGAAATAATGGTCATATAAATACTTTCCCAGAAGGCTACGCCTACTAAAGAAATCATTTCTGAATTAAACATACTCTACCTCCTCAACTTCTACGCCCTGATCTTTCAAATACTGAATCATTTTTTTCCGCAGGGCTTCTTCTTCGGGGAACTGCAGAATCATCTGTCCAAAAACTTCCCCATCAATATTTCTGGTGTTGCCGGCAAGGATATTTGCCACACCGTTACAATCAATCATCATACGTCCCAGTACAGGTTCATTGGAAATACCGCCTTTGAATACCACACGATAGCAGTAAGGCAATTTCCCTGCATAGGCTTCTCGGTTGGAACCTTCATGGAATACCAGTTCCTGACCAATCTGTGTTTTGGGAGCCCGGAAGATTTCCTGTACGCTGCCCATTTCTGCGATCTTACCTTCACTGATAATAGCAACTCTGTTGCAGATTTCCTGAATGACTTTCATTTCGTGGGTAATCACCACAATGGTGATGCCCAGTCGTTTGTTGATGTCTTTCAGAAGTTCCAGAACCCCGGCTGTTGTGTTGGGGTCAAGAGCGCTTGTTGCTTCGTCACAAAGCAGGATTTTGGGGTTTGTAGCCAATGCTCTGGCAATGGCAACTCTCTGTTTCTGACCACCGGAAAGCTGGGAAGGATAAGATTCCATTCTGTCGCCCAGACCAACCAGTTCCAGCAATTCTTTTGCCTTTTCTCTGGCTTCTGCCTTTTTCACACCGGCAATCTCCATGGGGAAACATACATTTTCCATGGCTGTCCGCTGCATGAGCAGGTGGAACTGCTGGAAGATCATACCCATGGAACGGCGGGCCTGTCTGAGATCCTTTTCGGAAAGGCAGGTCAATTCCTGACCATCCAGAAATACCTGACCTTCTGTAGGACGTTCCAGCAGGTTGATGCATCGTACCAGTGTACTCTTGCCGGCGCCGCTCAGACCGATGATGCCGAAAATCTCGCCTTTTTCAATATCCAAATCAATGCCGTGAAGCACTTCCAGCGTTCCTTTTTTCTGGGGAAACGCTTTGGTGATTCCTTTGAGCCGAATCATGATTTCTTTCTGCTCCATTTTCCTCTCTCCTTCTTTCCTGACGGATTCATAAAAAAAAACTCCCGTCCCTGACTTGTTTGTCAAGGGACGAGAGCATAGCTTCGTGTTACCACCCTAATTTATCATCACCTCACGATGATGACCTTATCCGGTACGGGCAAAACTGCCGATATCGTAGTGCTGTCACGGGCACACCCGTCGCAGCCTAAAGGAATTCCTCTCGGTGCGCGGCTCCAAGACCATCTTCCATCTTTTCCGCATTTCCTCCTTCGCAGCTACCAGAGGTTCTCTGTAAAACCGTCCAAGATGTACTCTTCTTTTCTTAGCCTTTTTCTCTTTCAGTTAATCATCATTATAACGCGATATTTTCCTTTGTCAACCATTTTTTTGAAAAAAGAGAAGTTCTTTCTCCAAAACAGAGATAAAATGCAGTTTATTCTACATTTTCTCCTTCCGTTCCCTCAGAAGTGCCGCCGCTTTCCAGCGCAGCAATTTCTTCTTCCGTCAAACCGTAGTATTCAAAGGGAATGTCATTATAAATGAATTCGTGGAGCATGTCTGCCGCCTGATCGATGTCGTAAACGTAATACCATACGCCGCCGATGGTCTGGCCAGTGCTCTGGATATAGTCATTGGGGAATGCGCCCTGTTCCAGTGTCAGGTTCGGGTTTGCCCCTACAGATACCAGTTCCAGAATTTCCTCATTGGTCAGGGATGTTTCGATCATAGGCGCGAATTTGCGGATATAGGAAGGATATTCCAGAGGGCTGATGTCTTTTGCCTTTTCAAAGAGACATTCCAGTACCTTTCTCTGGCGTTCCGTACGCATGTTGTCGCTGTCAATCTTACGGATACGGGCATAACTTACTGCCTGTGGCCCATTCAGATGCACCATGCCGCTTTCCCGCAGAGGTTCGCCTTCCAGCAGGTACGCGTTAATCTGGTAGCGTTCTTCTTCTGTTACCTCCAAGTCGATGCCGCCCATGGCATCAATGACATCTGCCAGAGAGTCAAAGTTTACTGCCGCATAGTCTGTGATATCCAGATTGAAGTTTTCGTTGATGGTCTGGATGGCAAGTTCCGCGCCGCCGTAAGCATAAGCGTGGTTGATTTTTGTTTCTCCATAACCGGGTACATTCACATAAGTGTCACGGGCAATGGAAACCAGTTTGATTTTCCCTGTTTTCCCGTTAACAGAAGCCACCATGATGGCGTCGGAACGACCTTCGTAGTCGTGGTTTCGGGAGTCCAGCCCAAACAATGCAATATTGGTGATTTTTCCATTCTGGGAAAGACCTGCCGTTACGGACAATTTGCTTTCATCCAGTGTGGTACGGTTCAGTCCGCCCAGCAAATATGCAAATACGCCATAAGCTGCCAGCATCAGGGCAATCAGTATGGCCATGGTAATAAACAATGTCTTAAAAAACAATCTGCGCAATCTGTTTTTTCTTCTTCTACTCAAACATGCCGCCTCCGTCTGCAAAATTTTTATGTTTTGCCCCCAAAAAGGGCATTTTTTCTGTTCCACTGGTGCCCAAGGGCATAGCACAGCATTTTTACATTATATCGCCCTTTTCGACAAAAGACAATGAAAAATGTTTTAATTGGGCTTTTTTCAGACAAATTTCGGCATAAAAAAGGAGCATGTCCAGAAAAAGACATGCCCTTCAGGGTGTCGAAAAAATCGACACCCTATCGTCAAAGGCTCATTCCATTCAAGCCTTTGAC
>NZ_CAJMDQ010000050.1 GCF_905212195.1 uncultured Anaerotignum sp.
TGCCATGTGGGTGAAAACTGCTTACCTGTCCATTTTTTCAGCGCCAGCAAAATGCCCGCAAGGAGGCTTCCTGCCACAGAAAGCACCAAAAAGGTCTGAAACCATTCCATCACCTTCATTCCCTCCTTTCTAATCTTCTCCTTTCTAATCTTCTCCTTTCTTCGGAAACATCACAGGTCGAACATTTTCCGAATGTCCTCCAAGTCCTCTTTGGTCATGTTCCCCCCTTGGAACAAGGACACCGCCAGTTCCTTCGCGGAGCCATGGTAGAGTCTGTCAATGAGTGTTTCCGTCTGTTCCTTCTGATAAGCTTCCCGCTCCCAGACTGGGCGGTAGTAAATAATACGGTTTTTCTTTTCTGACACCACGGCGCCTTTTTCTGCCATGCGCAGAAGCAGTGTGCCTACGGTGTTGTACTTCCATTTCTTGTTTTCCAAACGGTCGCAGACGTCCTGTATTTTGAGGGGTTCCTCTGCCTCCCAAAGCACCTGCAATACTTCCAGTTCCGCTTCGCTGATTTTCATTTTTTCCTCCATGTTGGTTTCACCTCGCTCTCTTACGTTTGTAGTTTAACTATAACTTACAACTGTAAGAGCGTTTTGTCAACCTGTTTTTTCCACTTTCGAAAAATGTAAGAATTTACAGCGCAAAAAAAGAGCCTGTTTGGAAAAACAAGCTCTTTTTGAGAAAAGATTCCTATCCTTATGCCTTTTTGATAAAGGCAATGCCAACGATACCGGGACCGGCATGGGCGCCAACCACACAACCGATATCCCCATAAAGCTGGGTTCTGCCGGCAATGAGGTCGCCGCAGGCTTCTTTGAATTTTTCATAGTTTTCCATGGACTGGGCATGGCCAAGGAGGACAGGATAAGCGTCGTCAATGCCTTCTTCCTCCACCATCTGCTTCAACTGGGCATACATCTTTTTATTGCCTCTGGCTTTGCCCAGCATGAGCACTTTTCCATCCAGAATGCCCATCAGAGGGCGGATATTCAGCATAGTACCCAGCGCCGCCGCTGTGCCGGAAAGTCTGCCGCCTTTTTTCAGATATTCCAATGTTTCGATACCGGCGCAGATGCGCACACGGCTGGTGAGTCCTTCCAATTCCGTCATGATTTCCGCCGCTGTTTTGCCTTCTTTGGCTCTCTGGGCAGCGATTTCCACCAACAGCCCCAGAGAAAGACAGGTGGTACGGGAATCCAGAATATGGATTTCCTCCCGTTCCATGGTGTTTTTGGCGATATTGGCAGACTGCACCGTACCGCTCAATTCCGAAGAAATCAGCAGGCACACCACTTCATCCGCTTCTTCCAGTGCCGCCGTAAAGACTTCCTCAAAAGTATGTGGTGTTGGCTGTGCTGTGGTGGGGAAAGATTTTTCCGTCCGCAGTTTTTCGTAAAATTCCGCTTTGCTCAAATCCACGCCATCCAAATAGATGTCATTGCCGATATGCACCGTCAAAGGTACACAAATGACGCCGATTTCCTCCATGCGTTCCTTTGTCAGGTCGCAGGTGCTGTCTGTAATGATTTTTACCATGGGGATTTCCCTCCTCATCTATATACAAAACCAGTTTTTTACACCATTCAAAAATATATCTAACTCTAATTATAATAGTTTCGAAAACTACGTCAATAGATTCTCCAAAAATACAGAGAATCTTTCTAGGATTTTCAAAGAAATGTAAGATTTTGCGCAAAAAAATAGCCGGAGCCCTTTTTATTCCAAGGATTCCGGCTATTTTTATATTACCAGTTCAGATATCCCCATGCTTCCCCTACTTCCAGCGTAAACTGGGCTGCCGCCATCATCATGGCAAAAAGTCCAAGGAGAATCATCATCACAATGGCACCTTTGTCATAGACCCATTTGGTTTCCGACTGCCGCAGGCTCAGGAGTGTTTCCGCCCCCAGAGAAATCAGCAGCAATGGCCAGAACCGCAGAATCAGCCCATAGGACAGGCCGTCCCAAAAGGTATGCACCAGAAAGAGGATGCCGAATACCATCAGACCGCCGCCCAGCGTCACAGAACCAATCCGACGTGTTGCCATTTCTTACACCTCCTCGTCTTCGTCCTCGTCCTCCACATCTTCTTTTTTCACAGGAGTTCCCCGGAGCATCCGCACACCTGCGTAAAGAATCAGAACCGCAATGGCCAGACGAGGCAACAGGTTTTGCAGACTCCACAAAATCTCTCTGAAGAAGTCCGGCAAAATCCAGCCAAACAAATCCAGCACGCTGTTCCACAGCAGAATAACACCAACCACTACCAGCACCACCGCAATGGCTTTTTTGCGGTTTTCTGTCAGTGTGCCCAGCTGAAAATCACGGTCATCGAAGAACAGAATCTTATCTTCCAACGCATGAAATTCTTCTGGCGGCAGGCTCCGCAGGTGATGCACATGGAAGAAGCTATAGAACCAAATCAAAGGCAGCAAAATCATCAGTTCCTCTATGCCCAGAAAAGAAGCTACAATACTGACAATCGCACACAGCCCCATAAGGCTCAAGCCCTGCTTGAAAAAGCCCATATACATTTCCCCCGCACCAGGGATCAGCGAAAATATGAATGTCCAAAATCCGTTTTTCTTATTTGCCATAATCCAATACCTCCGTAATCTGTTTCATTGCGAAATCGGAAAAGCCCGTGACGCCATCGCTGAGGATTTTTGTCCCCTGCTGCATGTAGTCCAGCAGGCTTTCCTTTTCTTCTTCCTCCTGTACCATCTGCTGTGCCTTGCCGTAAGGGGATTCCTCATAGGAGCCATGTCCCATAGGCAGTGCCAGCAGCACCAAAGACGCTGCCATTGCCGCGCCGATTTTCAATTGATAAAAAATCCGTTTCGTTTTAGAAGAAAACCGGATATCCGCCTGATTTTCTTCCTCCAGTCTGGCGATTTTCTCCATAACGCCCCGCTCCAACGACGGCGGCGCCTGCAGCAGACCGCCCTGCTCCAGTTGCATAATCATTTGTTCTAATTGTTCCTCTGTGAAACGCTGTCCCATGGCATCTGCTCCTTTCCGTATATTTTCTGTAATCTGGCACGGGCACGGTAAATCTGTGTCTGCACCGTTTTGATGTTCTTGTTCTGCTCTGTGGCAATCTCCTCGGGGCTTTTCTCCTGACAGAAATACGCCACGGCAATGTCACGATAAGGCGGCTTCAGACTTTCACAGGCTCGCCTGAGCTCTGTCTGCACTTCCTCCGCCAGCACTTTGTTTTCCACATTTTCCCCATCTGCCAGTTCCATAAAGACATTTTCATCCTGAGGGATGGCGCCCCGACGGTTCTTCCTCTGGAAATCCAGACATTTATTCATGGCAATGCGGCATAGCCACGCCTTTTCGTGCTGGCCGTCAAAAGAGTCCAGATGTTCATAGGCTGCCACGAATGTTTCCTGTGCCAGATCCTCTGCTTCGAAATAATTCTGCGTCATTTGATAGCAGAGGGAAAAGATCAAATTTTGATAATCGCTGAGCAGTATGGCGATTTTCTTTGCCCTGTCGATACGCTCACCCCCTTTTTCTTCTGTTTCATTTTCTTTTCATCATCTAAAACGATGGTACTTTCATTTTTTCTTCAACTTTTTGCAACCTTAAACAAATCTTAAAAGACTGGTGAAAATTGCCTGAAAAAAAGGACGAGCCTATCCTCTTCGGAATGGTCGTCCTTTTCCATTTTTCATTTAGTCTAAAAACCGTTCGATTTCCGCCCAAAGTTCCTGCACGCCTGTTTTCTTTTCGCCGCTGAAAGGAATCAGCACATCGTCAGGGCCCAGCCCCAATGTTTTCCGGATGACAGACAGATGCTTCTGAATCTGGCTGCGGTTGATTTTATCGGATTTGGTAGCGGCAATGATGATGTCATAGCCGTAGTGTTTCAGCCAGTCATACATCATGATGTCGTTTTTGCCGGGCTCATGGCGGATATCAATGAGGAGGATGATGGCACGGAGTTCTTCCCGTTTCTGGAGATATTCCTCGATCATCATGCCCCATTTGGCGATTTCCGTTTTCGGCGCCTTTGCATAGCCGTAGCCGGGCAAGTCTACCACATACATGCAGTCGTTGACGTCATAAAAATTGATGGTTCTTGTTTTGCCGGGCTGGGAGCTGGTACGGGCCAAAGCTTTTCTGCCCAGCATGGCATTGATGAGCGTAGATTTGCCTACGTTGGATTTGCCCGCAAAGGCAATTTCCACTTTGCCGTCGGTGGGATACTGGGAGAATTTCGTTCCCACTGCCGCCAGTGATGACTGTTTTACTTCCATACGCTTTCCCCTTTCGCCAGTGCGTGTTTCAGCACATCGTCCATATCTTTTGCCAGAACAAATTCCAGCCCTTCTTTGATTTCATCGGAAATTTCCTGCAAATCTTTTTCATTCTGCTTCGGCAGGATAACTGTTTTTACGCCGGCTTTTTTCGCCGCCAGCACTTTTTCCTGCAAACCGCCGATGGCAAGGACACGTCCGCGGATGGTCACTTCACCAGTCATTGCCACATCGTTCCGCACCTTCGCACCTGTCAGAGCGGAAAGCATAGCGGTGGTCATGGTGACACCGGCAGAAGGGCCGTCCTTGGGTGTTGCCCCTTCGGGAATGTGAATATGCAGGTCTTGTTTTTTATAGAAATCCGGTTCCACTTTGAAACGGTCGCTCTGAGAGCGGATGTAACTGATAGCCGCTTCTGCGGATTCCTTCATGACTTTCCCCAGATTGCCGGTCAGGCGGAATTTGCCGTCACCGGGCATGGTATTTACTTCCACGGAAAGAGTGGTGCCGCCTACGGCTGTCCACGCCAGTCCACGAACGATACCCACCTGCGGTTCTTCGTAAATATGGTCTTCTGTAAATCTGGGTTTGCCCAGAATTTCTTCCAGATTTTTCGCTGTGACGGTCATGGATTTCTTTTCGCCGCTGATGATAGCTTTCACAGCCTTCCGGCATACCTGACCAATGGTGCGTTCCAGCTGACGAACGCCGGCTTCTCTTGTGTAGCCGTCAATAATCATTTCCACAGCTTCGGGGCGAATCTTCAGCTGACTGCCTTTCAGTCCATGGCGTTTCATCTGTTTTTTCACCAGATGTTCCATGGCGATATGCTGTTTTTCTGTTGCTGTATAGCTGCCCAGCTCAATGATTTCCATTCTGTCACGGAGAGGGCCGGGAATAGGCTCCAGACTGTTTGCGGTACACATAAACAGTACCTTGGACAGGTCATAGGGCATTTCCACATAGTGGTCGCGGAATGTGAAATTCTGTTCCCCGTCCAGCACTTCCAGCAGCGCCGCCGCAGGGTCGCCGTTATAGGATACCCCCAGCTTGTCCACTTCATCCAGCAGCATCAAAGGATTGATGGTGCCTACCTGTTTCATGGCGTTCATGATACGACCGGGCATGGCGCCGATGTATGTTCTGCGGTGACCGCGAATTTCCGCTTCGTCTTTCACGCCGCCTAAAGACATGCGCACATATTTCCGGTTCAGTGCCTTTGCCACAGAACGGGCAATGGATGTTTTGCCCACACCGGGAGGGCCCACCAGACAAAGGATGGTGGCTTTTTCCTCGGGAGCGTTTTTCCGCACCGCCAGATATTCCAAAATACGTTCTTTTACTTTTTCCAGACCGTAATGGTCTTCATCCAGAATTTCCGCTGCCTGTTTCAAATCGAAGGTTTCTTCGGTCATCTCATTCCAAGGCAGGTTCAATAATGTGTCAATATAACTGCGGGACACGTTGGATTCGGGAGAAGTTACAGGAATCTTCATCATACGGTCGATTTCCTTTTCTACGGTTTTCCGCACTTCTTCGGGAGGGTTCTTTTCCTCCAGACGACGACGGAATTCCGCAGCGTCAGCGCCGATGCCGTCTTTATCCCCCAGTTCTTCCTGAATGACTTTCAGTTCTTCACGGAGGTAATATTCCCGCTGGTTTTTGTCGATATTATCCTTTGTTTTGGCTTCAATTTCCCGTTTGATGCGCAGCACCTGCTGTTCATAGCGCATAATGTCCATAACTGCCTGCAAACGGTCATAAGGATTCAGGATTTCCAGAATCTTCTGTTTCCGGTCAAAGGAAATTTCAAGTCCTGCCCCAATAACGTCTGCCAGTTTGCCGGGCTTGCCTGCCGCCAGCACATTGGGCAGCAAATCCACTGCTGTGGTATTGGGCACAAACTTTGCATATTCTTCATACAAATCCTGTGCAATGCGCATTTCCGCCGCTGTATGTACCTCCGGCAGTTCCGGGAAGTCCTGTGCAATGGTGGTGATTTCCGCATACTCGCATTTGCGCTTATGCTGTATGGTCGCCAATCTGCCGCGGATGACACCTTCTACAATGACATGGGTCATATTGCCGGGGAGTTTCAAAATCTGTTTGATGGTAGCCACCGTACCAAATTCGTACAGCCCCATCTGTTCGGGACTTGCGTCCTCGGGGTCACGCTGTGCCACCAGAAAAATACGCTTGTCGCCTTCATCTGCCACTTCCAGCGCATCCAGAGATTTCTGTCTGCCTACGGGGAAGCTGATTGCCATATTGGGAAATACCGTCAGACCTCTTAAGGCCATCATGGGTAATTGTATTCTCTCTTTTGTTTCTATCATCTATTTCACCTCTATCTCATAGGCTTTTACACACAGGCTTTTTGCCTAATCAAGTTATTATACAACAGAACTGGCTTTCGGTCAATTCCTACCAACGCACAAGGTTATGTTTTTTTCTGAAAAATATCACTTTTCTTTCACCTTCCATACATTGACAATCCTTTTTATTCCATCTAAAATAAAACCAATTCATTACAAAAGAAAAAATGCATTTAGGGAGGAAAATACAAATGATTGGATTAGGAACACTCATCAACGTCGGCGGCATATTATTGGGCGGCCTTCTGGGCGCCCTTTTCGGCAAGGCCATCAACGTCAGAATACAGGAAACCATCATGAAAGCCACTGGCCTTTGCGTTATTTTTCTGGGTATCGGCGGCGCCATTGAAAAAATGATGACGGTCACGGAAACAGGCCTCACCAGCGGCGGCACCATGATGATCATTGGTTCATTTGCCATTGGCTCTCTCATCGGGGAAATATTGAACATCGAAAAGCATCTGGAACACTTCGGTGAATGGCTGAAGGAAAAGACCAAAAACGACCGTGACACCAATTTTGTAGACGGCTTTGTGAACACTTCTCTGACAGTATGTATCGGTGCCATGGCAGTGGTCGGCGCCATTCAGGACGGCATTGCCGGGGATTACTCTATACTGGCGGCAAAAGCAGTCTTAGACCTGATCATCGTCATCATCATGACCACATCCATGGGGAAGGGCTGTATCTTCTCTGCCATTCCTGTGGCAGTCTTTCAGGGATGCATCACCATACTGTCCCGTTTCATCGAGCCTTGGATGACAGAACAGGCATTGGCCAACCTGTCCCTCACCGGCTCCATGCTCATTTTCTGTGTGGGCGTCAATCTGATTTGGGAGAAAAAATTCAAAGTTGCCAATATGCTCCCCACCATCGTCATTGCAGTCATCTGGGCACTGCTTCCCTTCGGGGCATAACAGAACATACAAAAGGCGTGAAATCCAAGATTTCACGCCTTTTTTTATGTTTGCAGTCCTTCCGCCGTCAAAATGCCTCTTTGGGGCATGCCTGTCTGCTTTTCTTCTTTCTTGGCAAAGACCATTTCTAAGAGTTCCTCTATTTCCTCCACGGGAACCACTTCCAGTCCCAGCCGCTCATATCTTCCCTGCCAATTTGCCTTTGGGATATAAGCACGGGTCACGCCGGCTTCTTCTGCCGCCTGCAATTTCTCCGTGACACCGCCTACAGGCAGTATGTTTCAGGGAAATTTCTCCTGTCAGCGCCACATCTCCCGGCACTGCCGCTCCCGTAAAAGCGGAATAGGCCGCCAGAAACATAGCTGTCCCCGCCGAAGGGCCATCCACAGGCATACCGCCGGGGAAATTGATATGGACGGCATACTGGCTTCGGTCAAAGCCGAATCCTTCCAGCACCGTCAGCACATTTTCCGCGGAACTGCGGGCATTGCTTTTTCTTTTGCTGACGCCACGGGGACTGCGGATTTCTTCTTCCTCCACAATGCCCGTCACCTGCAAATGAGGTGCTGTGCTTTTCTGCACCTTTACTTCCACTGTCAGCACAGCGCCGCCCATGCCGCCTGTAACAGCCAAACCGTTTACCACGCCCACACGGGGCACAGCCGACACTTTCTGGCGGGGGTAAGGCTGATAATGGCCTGCTTCCGCCACCCATTCCAAATCCGCGCTGCCGACCCAGTTCCGCCCCTTCATTTCCGCCAGAGAGGCTAAGGACTGCACCAGCCGCACCGTATCTCTGCCGCCGCCGGCATAAAGGGCGATTTTCCCACAAAGTCCGTCTTCGTATTGCAGCCCTACCCGTTCCATGCTGTCCGCTGCAATCTGCTCCACGGCTTCGGGACGCAAGCCATCGAAGAAAATCTCCGTACATCTGGAACGCAGTGCTGCCGGCAATTCCGAAGGGCTGCGGGTAGTGGCTCCAATAAGCCGAAAATCCGCCGGCAGACCTTTCTGGAAAATTTCGTGGATATAAGGGGGAATCCGCTTATTTTCCCGACTGTAATAACTGCTCTGGAACTTCGCCACACGGTCTTCCAGTACCTTCAGCAGACGGTTCATCTGGATGGGATGCAATTCCCCGATTTCGTCGATAAACAGCACGCCGCCATTGGCTTCACTGACAGCGCCGGGCTGGGGACGGGGAATCCCCATCTGCCCGAATGCTCCTGCTCCCTGATAAATGGGGTCATGTACGGAGCCAAGCAAGGGGTCTGCAATGCTTCGCTCGTCAAACTGTAATGTGGTAGCATCCACCTCCACAAATTTCGCTTTTTCGGAAAAAGGGGAATTGCGCCGTCCTTTGGCTTCCTCCAGCACCAGCCTTGCCGCCGCCGTTTTGCCTACGCCGGGCGGGCCGTAAATGATGATATGCTGGGGATTTGGGCCACAAAGAGCCGCACGAAGGGCACGGATGCCTCGCTCCTGCCCCACAATTTCTCCCAAGGACTTGGGACGGGTCTGCTCCGTCAAGGGTTCTGTCAGTCCCACCTGCCGCATGGCATCCAGCTTTTCCATCTCCCGTTCATTCTCCTCCATGGAAATGCCATCCCGTCCACCTTTCCGCCGGGAACCGCTCCGCAGGAAATACCACGCCCCCAAGAGGAAAAACAACATCTGTGCAAAAAATAAAAACCATCCGCTCACATCCACGCCTCCTTTTTCTATAGAGGTAGTATGTGCCGAATGGTTTTCTTTCATACGCCGGAAATGGTAACACCGTACAGTTCCACATCTTCCACAGGTGCCTCACCTTCGGTGATGGAATACATAAAATCGTTTGTGCTGTCCGGCGTATATACATATTCATCATAGTATTCCCAGTTGTTCCCATAAGGATTGCCGTAATGCTCATATGTGTGATACTGCTGATACTGCACCGCATTGGCGAAAATACCAATGAAAAACAATACCGCACTGATAGACAGGACAATGCCGATGGCTACATAAACAAGGGCTGCCCGTGAGAAATTCCGGCGGTTCACATTGCCGTTTTTCCCGAATGCCCACAAAAGCAGTACCACCAGATTCACCACTGGAATACACATAATCAGAAACATCAGCAGATAGCCGCCCACGCTAATGGGTTCCTTATCCAGATGGGGTTCCTCTTTCTTATGATTTTCTTCATGAGATGCTTTGGGCTGTTCTGCCCCACTCTCTGCTGTGATGGGCTTGCCGCAGACGGTACAGAACCGATCTTCCTCGCCTACAGAAGCGCCGCAATGGTTACAGAATTTTGACATATTTTTCTCCCCCTTTTCCTTTCCTGAATTTTTTTATAGTATATCACATTTTACTGTCGCAATCTTTCATTTTTTCTTACAAAACTTTTTTATTTTCAATTGTAAACCATTTTGATTGTAATCAGTTGACTTTTAAAAGTAAAAAGCGTATCCTCCTTATCAGAATAAAAAGGAGGTATCTGCCATGACCAAAACACGCACACTCACCATGACCGCGCTGATGACAGCCGTCATTTGCATATTCGCGCCCATATCCATTCCCATTCCCATCAGCCCTGTCGCTTTGACGCTGGGCACATTTGCCATGTATCTGACGGCTTACGTGCTGCCGCCCAGACAAGCGCTGGCTGCCATTGGGCTGTATCTGCTTTTAGGTGCCGCAGGACTGCCTGTATTTTCCGGCTACACAGCGGGACTTTCCCGTTTTGCCGCTCCCGGAGGTGGGTATCTCATTGGATTTCTGTTCCTGACAGGTATCAGCAGTCTGTTTGTTTCCCGTTTTCCCAAGAATATTCCGGCACAGATGGGCGGATTATTTCTGGCAACCATCGTCAATTACATTCTGGGCACCGCATGGATGGCGTATCTGACAAACACCACGTTTTTACAATCCCTGCCCATGGGCGCGCTGGTGTTCCTGCCCTTGGATATTGTAAAAATCATCATCGCCTGCCTGCTGGGCAACCGCATCCGTGCATATCTTCATATGTAAATAAAAAAAGAGAGAATTCCGAAACGAAAGGAGTTCTCTCTTTTTTTACAGTACAAGCCACTGCGCCACATTGAAGAAGATTACCAGCGCCACAGCATCCACAACCGTGGTGATGAGTGGGCCGGCCATGATGGCAGGGTCTAATTTACAAACTTTTGCGCCAATAGGCAAAACACAGCCCATGGCTTTTGCCACAACAACCACAAAGCCCATGCTGACAGAAACAGTCAAGTCCACCATAATGTCCGTGGAAGGGCTGAAAATGGTCTGTTTGATGAAGTTCAGTGCCGCCAGAAGGACACCGCAAATCATACCCACCTGAATTTCTTTCCCCATGACCCGCAGAATATCTCTGGGGCGGATGTCACCCAAGGACATGCCACGAATGATGGTGGCAGAGGTCTGGGAACCGGCATTGCCGCCGGTACCTGTCAGAACGGGGATGAATGCCGCCAACTGCACCGCCTGACTGAGGATGGCATCATAGCCGGAAATGATGGCACTGCTGAGGGTACCGGAAATCATCAGTACACACAGCCACACAATACGGTTTCGCGCCAGTTTTGTCACAGGGGTTTTCAGATATTCTTCATCGGAAGGCAGCAACGCCGCCATTTTTTCCATATCTTCCGTGGTTTCTTCATCGATAACGTCCACGATATCGTCTACGGTGATGATACCCACCAGACGGTTTTCCCCGTCTACAACAGGCAGGGAAATGAAGTTATATTTTCGAAAAAGGTTTGCCGCTTCTTCCTGGTCGTCCAAAGTGGAAATGGAGATAACATCTTCCTCCATCAGTTCTTCCACCCGTTTATCTTCATCGGCGAACAGCAGTGTTCTAAGAGGCAATACCCCTACCAGATGCTTTTTGTCATCGATGACATAACAGGTGTAAATGGTTTCCTTATCCAGACCGTTTTTGCGGATGATTTCCATGGCGCGCTTTGCTGTCATGGTTTTGGAAAGGTGCACAAACTCTACGGTCATCAAGCTTCCGGCAGAGTTTTCGGGATAATGCAGGAAACGGTTGATAAGGGCACGGGTTTCCCTATCGGTGTTCCGCAGGACTTTGCTTACCAGATTGGCAGGGGCTTCCTCCAGAAAGTCGATGGTATCGTCCAGATACATATTATCTACGATGTTCCGTACTTCCGTATCCGTAATGGATGTGACCAGCATTTCCTGAGTGTCATTATCCAGGAAGGAGAATGCTTCTGCCGCCATATCCTTAGACAGCAGACGGAAAAGGAACAATTGCTTATCTGCCGGCAGTTCTTCCAAAAATTCTGCCACGTTGGCTGGGTTTTCTTCATTCAGTTCTTCCCGCAGCAGGATATACTGTCCTTTTTCAATGAGTTCCTGCCACTTTTCCACCGTTTCATTCCATTCTTCCATGTCACACCTCCTTCGGAATATCAATTCTCATGTTCTTACAGCAGCAATACCGTTGCGATACTGAAATAAATAATCAATGCTACAGCGTCCACCAGTGTAGAAATCAGAGGGCCTGCCATCATAGCCGGGTCCACCTTCAAAATCTTTGCCAGAATGGGCAAGGTACAGCCGATGGTCTTAGAAAGCACCACAACGGCCGCCATACTGATGGAAACAGTAAAGTCTACCAAAAAGCCCGTACTGGGGCTGAAAAATGTCATACGTACCATATTGACTGCCCCCAGAGCAATACCGCAAAGGGCGCCAACCCGGACTTCTTTCCAGACAACCCGGAGCACGTCTTTCACTTCGATTTCTCCCAGCGCCATACCACGAATGATCATGGTAGAAGCCTGAGAGCCTGCGTTCCCCCCGGTACCTGTGATGATGGTGATGAAGCTGGAAAGGGCCATGACCGTTGCCAACAGAGATTCATAATGGCTGATAACCAAAGAGCTGAGGGTACCGGATACCATCAGTACGCACAGCCACACAATACGGTTTCGTGCCAGCTTCAGCACGGGGGTTTTCAGATATTCTTCATCGGAAGGCAGCAATGCCGCCATTTTTTCCATATCTTCCGTGGTTTCCTGTTCGATAACGTCCACGATATCGTCCACGGTGATGATGCCTACCAGACGGTTTTCCAAGTCCGTAACAGGCAAGGCCATCCAGTTATATTTCTTGAAAATCTGTGCAACTTCTTCCTGGTCGTCGGTGGTGTGTACAGATACCACGTCTTCTTCCATCAAGTCCTGCACCAGTTCTTCATCCTTGGCACAAATCAGCGTCCTAAGAGGGACAACGCCGATAAGTTTTCGCTGACCATCGATGACATAACAGGTATAGATGGTTTCCTTATCCATGCCTGTCCGCTTGATCTGCTTCATAGCCACATCTACGGTCATACCGCCTCTGAGTTTCACAAACTCGATGGTCATCAAGCTGCCGGCGGAATTTTCCGGGTAGTTCAAAAAGCGGTTGATGAGGGCGCGGGTTTCCGCGTCGGTATTGCGCAGCACCTTTTTTACCAGATTGGCAGGTGCTTCTTCCAGAAAGTCCACCGTATCGTCCAGGAACATTTCGTCTACGATGTTGCGCACTTCTTTATCTGTAATGGAATGAACGATATGTTCCTGGGTGTCACTGTCCATATAGGAAAATACTTCCGCTGCCATGTCCTTGGTCAGCAGTCGGAAAATGAAAAGCTGTTTTTCCGCAGACAGTTCCTCGAAGTATTCCGCCAAGTCGGCGGCGTTTTCCTCGTTCAATTCCTGTTTTAACTGTATATATGCCCCTTTGTCCATGAGTTCATTGAAATGGTCAAAGAGCGTCTGCATTTCCTCCACTGTTTTTCACCTCGTTTTTCAGACAATAAAAAAACACCATTGTCTTTGCAAAAGTGTCAGCAGAAAATGTCGTCATACAATTTTCCGAAAAACGCGCACAGAAAAGCAAGCCCCTATTTCGCCATAGGAAAAAAGGAACCAAAAGGATGCGACATTTCCGCTGTGATATTCAAATACCATCGCTCAGGACCCAAAGGGATACTCTCGCTACTGCCGTCCATTCGGTTCACCTCCGTCATTTCTTTCTTGCCTGTCATTTTTCTCCACCATTAGTATATGCTTTCCCAAAATCAACGTCAACCCCAACTTCTTCAATCCACGGAAAAAATTACAAAACAATGAGAAAACCCCGGAATGACTGGAAATTCCTTCCATTCAAACCGAGGTTTTTGGCTTTATTTTTTAGAATTTTTTCAGGAAATTACCAAATTTGGTATACTGTCCCATCCATGTCAAATCAACGGTGCCCGTCGGGCCGTTACGCTGTTTGGCAATGATCAGTTCCGCCTGATTTTTCTTTTCCGTATCGGGGAAATAATACTCATCACGATAGAGGAAAGCCACCACATCGGCGTCCTGCTCGATGGCGCCGGATTCTCTCAGGTCGGAGAGCATAGGTCTGTGGTCTGCACGCTGTTCGCAGGCACGAGACAGCTGTGAAAGGGCGATAACCGGCGCTTCCATTTCTCTGGCGATGGCCTTGAGGGAACGGGAGATTTCGGAAATCTCCTGCTGTCTGGAATCATTCCGGCTGTTGCCGCTCATAAGCTGCAAGTAGTCGATGACGATAAGTCCCAAGCCTTTTTCCACCTTCAGGCGGCGGCATTTGGAACGGACCTCCATAGGGGTAACCCCGGGGGTATCGTCAATGTAGATAGGTGCCTGAGAAAGAGGCCCCATGGCCTGAATCAGGTCTGCCCAGTCGCTGTCTGTCAGTTCCCCTGTACGGAGCCTCTGGGCGTCCAGCATGGCTTCGGAACAGAGCATACGGTTTACCAGCTGTTCCCGGCTCATTTCCAGAGAAAATACCGCTGTGGGCACATTGCTGCGGATGGCGGCATTCTGGATGATGTTCAGGGCAAAAGCCGTTTTCCCCATGGAAGGACGGGCTGCCAGCAAAATCAGGTCAGATTTCTGAAGTCCTGCTGTTTTCTGGTCGAAGTCCACAAAACCCGTCGGTACACCAGTCAGTTTCCCTTTGGAACGGTAGATATCCTCGATTTTCTCGATGGAATCCACGGCAATGTCCCGGATATGGTGGAACTGGTCGGAATGGCGGTTCTGCATGATATCGAAAATGCCTTTTTCCGCCGTATCCATAATGGCGTTGACGTCGGTTTTGCCTTCGTAACTCATCTGGGAAATGTTGTTCGCTGTGCGGATGAGCCGACGCAATACGGATTTTTCCTCCACGATGGCAGCGTAATGGCGCATATTTGCGGAGCTGCCCACGGAAGTGGAGATATTGGCAAGGAAAGGCAGACCGCCAATCTGATCAAAGACCTGCTTTTCCTCCAGTTTATTCTTCACGGTAATCATGTCGATGGGTACGCCGCTGTGATAAAGTTCTTCTGCCGCTTCAAAGACCTGTCTATAGTCGGGGCGGTAGAAATCCTCTCCTGTCAGCATTTCCAATGCCAAAGACGCCGCTTCTCTGTCCAAGAACATGGCGCCCAGCACTGCCAATTCTGCCGCATCGTCATGGGGCGGTACATTCTGGAAGATTTCCGCCTGACCGGATGTATTTTGTTGTTCCATATTTCCCGCCTCCTTTGTTTGCTGTATCAATTAGGCTTCTACGATTTTTACAGTCACTTCTGCTGTTACCTTAGGGTGCAGTTTGATGACTGCTGTTCTTTCGCCCAGCATTTTGATGGAATCGCCGATGGATACTTTCTTTTTATCCAGATCCATACCTGTCTGTTTGATGATTTCTTCTGCAACTTCTTTGTTTGTTACAGAGCCAAACAGTTTGCCGTTGCTGCCAGTTTTTACTTTGATCACAACAACTTTTTCATCCAGCTGTTTTTTCATTTCCTGTGCTTTTTCCAGCTCTTCCTGTTTGCGTTTTGCTTCCGCTTTCTGTTTCAGTTCATAGTCGTTCAGGTTGGATTTTGTAGCTTCTACTGCCAGTTTTTTGGGCAGCAGGAAATTTTTTGCATAGCCTTCGCTGGCATTGATCAGGTCGCCTTTTTTGCCGACACTTTTTACATCCTGTAATAAAATCAGTTTCATTATGCTTCCTCCTCCAAATATTCTTCAATGGCTGCGCGGACTTTTTCCTTGGCTTCCTCAACGGTGCAGTCCTGAAGCTGCGCACCGGAAACCGTCAGATGGCCGCCGCCACCCAGTTTTTCCATGATTCTCTGCACATTGATCTCCCCAAAGCTGCGGGCGGAAATATAGACTGTGTCTTCCACCTTACAGCAGACAAAGGATGCCTGAATGCCTGTGACGTTCATCAAATCGTCTGCCGCCTGTGCCGCTGTCAGTGTGGAATTTTCCACATCGGAAGGGCAGACGGAAATGGCAATATGCTCCCGGAACAGTTCCGCATCCCGGACAGCTGTGGCTTTTGCCTTGTAAGCGTCCATGTCGTTTTGGAACAGCAGCCGCACCCGAATACTGTCAGCACCGTTTCTGCGGAGGAAGGCAGCAGACTCAAAGGTCATGGCGCCGGTTTTCACGCAGAAGTTTTTGGTATCTACGGTGATACCTGCCAGCAGGGCATCGGCTTCGATCTGATGCAGTTTTACTTTTTTGTCCATATGCTGAATCATTTCTGTAATGAGTTCAGATGTGGACGAAGCGTAAGGCTCATGATAAATGAGCACCGCCTGTTCGATGAAATCGGTACTCTTGCGGTGATGGTCGAAAACGACGATTTTCTTCGCCGCCATAAGCACCTGTCTGCTGTCTACCATGGATTCCCTGTGGGTATCCACAATAACCAGCAGTGTTTTGTCATTGATCATGCGCATAGCGTCTACGCCATCCACAATGACACCGCCGAATTTGCCGCTTTCATCCATTTTATCGCAAAGGCGTTTGACGCCTACGCTGACTTTGTCCATGACAATGTTGCATTTTTTCCCAATGCTCTTTGCCATAGCGCAGATACCGATACAAGCGCCTAAACTGTCCAGATCGGCATTCTTATGGCCCATAACCAGAATGTCTGAAGCATCCCCCATGAGCTCCATAAGGGCATCCGCTTTGACACGGGCACGGATACGGGCATTGCGGTGGATTTCGCCGCTTTTGCCGCCGAAGAACAGGTATTTTTCCCCGTCTTTGATGAGCACCTGATCGCCGCCTCGGCCCAGAGCCAAGTCCATAGCCGCTTTTGCGTTTGCCATGGCATCCTCTAGAGAGCCGCCGCCGATACCGATACCCATGCTGAGGGTCACAGGAATGTGTTCCCCTACGGAGATTTCCTTGATCTCGTTAAAAGGCTCGAATTTCTTTTCTTTCAGCCGCTCCAGACTGCCCTTAGAGAGCAGGAAAATGTAGCGGTCTTTCTCCAGTTTTTTGATGACGGCGTCTGCCGCCTGTGCTAGCTGATTGAACTTTCTGTCAATGAGTGCGGAGAGGATGGGCAGTCGGTTTTCGTCGATGCTGTCCAGCACGTCGTCGTAGTTGTCCAAAAGAATCATACCTACAACGGTTTCCTGTTCCGCCAGTTCTTTCTCCAACTGACAGGTTTTGGTGATATCCACCATGATGAGGGTGAGAACTGCCCCCACAGCGCCGCTTTTGTCTACCACATCACAGTGGTTCAAAGCAGCTTTGTAAGAACGGTCGCCTACGGTCACGGTCTGAGGTTCTCCGGCGCCGCTGGTTTTCCGCAGCACTTCAATGACAGGTTTTGCGTCCTCACTATTGGGGAACACTGCCGCGAAAGGCGCATTATACATCATGACCCTGCCACGAATGTCCAGCACAGCGTAAGGAATGGGCAGATTTTGGGGAATGGAGAAATTTTCCCGAAGCACTGCCGTATCCAGAAAACGGTTTTCCTCAGGCTCCTCCTGGGGTTCATCCGCAAAGAGGTCTTTGAGCAACGGACGCAGGAAACTGCCTGCCACAATCCCTACCAATGCCCCTACACCAAGGCGTACATCCAGCATCAGACAAAGGATCACCACCAGCACAGCCACTGCGATTCCAACGACCAGCCGTCCTTCCGTTCCTTTCTTTGTTTCTTCTTTTTTTTCTTCCATATTGCAGCCTCCAAGCTGTTTGGCTTTTTCAAAAGCCTTTCTGTGACTGTTTATGTTTCTTCCAGTTCATGCAAAACGGTCAGCAGATCACTTTTCCATGCAGATACATCTTCCTGCACCAACGCCGCCTTCAGGGTCATAGCCGCTTTCCGGCTCAGTCCATCCTGAGAGATGCCCAGCCGTCCTGCCAGAAGCCGCAGACTGATTTCCAGCTTTGCCAGAAGCTCTGTCTGTTCCGCTTTTGAGGCATTGTTGTGCATGGCTGTAAACAGATCCGCCACCTGAGAGAGCATTTGGCACTGCAGCTCCTGGGTCATGCGGATATTTCTTGCCACATCGAATGATTTTTCCGGCACAGTATCGCCTTCCTTTCTGCCTGTTTTCTGTTTATGCAGTAATATAGTATACCACAGAACACTGATTTTCTCAACAGTTATCTGTATCCAGCCCCTCTTGACAAGGGGAAATGCCCCTGCTAAAATGATTAGGTAATCTTAATTATTAGGTAATCTTAACTAATTTGCAATAACAGGAGGCGGTAACAGATGGGCATTGGAGAAGCCATCACAAAATTTTTTCACGACATGGGTATTTTAGAGCTGCGTATCCGCAACGAACACCCGGCTTATGCCAAACTGAGCTACAACAGCAGTCTGTATCTGGACATCATATCCGCCCATCAGGGGGAATATACCCCTTCCAAGCTGGCTGATATGCTCCATATCGCAAGACCTTCCGTCACCCAGAAAATCAATGTACTGGAAAAGGCTGGCTATGTGACCCGAAAACAGAATCCCGCCGACAAACGGGAATATTTCCTGTATTTCAATGCGGATGCTTTTGCGGCAGACACCCATTCTATCTACGCAAAACTGGACAAACAAATCAGTGAATCCATGGAACAACGCTATTCGAAGGAGGAAATCGAGAAATTCTCCGAAATGCTTTCCTACATCGGAGAAATTTGTCTTGATGAACGCTTATGAACGAAGTACAATTCGCAACTCTGCCTACCAGAAAGATATTTTTCCGCTGTGCCCTGCCGGGGCTTTTGGCCATGGTGGTATCTTCCATCTACATGATGATTGACGGCATTTTTGTGGGACGATACATCGGCAGTCACGCACTGGCGGCGGTAAACCTCGCCTTTCCCGTCATTATGATTCTCTTTGCCGTAGGGGATATGGTGGCGGTTGGTTCCTCTGTAAAAATCGCCCTTTTATTGGGCCAAGGAAAAAATAAAGAAGCTAACGGACTGTTTTCCGCGGCTTTCTGCATGATTCTGGGCATTGGTGTGCTGTTCTCCCTTGTGGGATTTTTTGCAGCACCAAGGCTCATCACCCTTTTAATCAAAGATGCGACTTTGGCAGAAGTGGCATGGGACTACACAAAAATATTCCTTTATTTCATGCCTGCCATCATGCCCCTATTTGCCGTTGACAACTATCTGCGCATCTGCGGCAAAGCCAATTTCAGCATGTGGATGAACATTTCCGTGGCAGTGCTGAACATCATTCTGGACTGGTTCTTCTTGGCATATCTGCGGCTTGACATCCGCTTCGCTGCCCTTGCAACATCCGTCAGCATGACCCTTGGGGTGCTCATTGCCCTGACACCCATTTTTCTTAGAAAGCTGACACTGCGCTTCACCCGCCCGCGGATTTCCCTTTCCACCACACTGGGCATTTTCCATAACGGCAGTTCGGAATTTTTCAACAACATTTCCGGCTCCTTCATGTCCACGGTGGTCAATGCTTTCCTGCTCCATCTAGGCGGCGGTACAGCCGTTGCCGCTTACGGCATCGTTATGTATCTTGACAGCCTGCTCCTCATGGCGCTCTATGGGATTCTGGATTCCCTCCAGCCGCCGGTCAGCTACAACATCGGCGCAGGCAATCATCAGAAAGCAAGGGAATTTTTCTGTTTAAGCTGCAAAGTCACAGCCACCATTTCTCTGGTCTGTCTTCTGGCCATGGTATGCTTCCCTCGTGAACTGGCGTCCCTGTTCTTACAGGAAAATTCCGCGGAAGTGCTGGAAATGACCGTCACCGCCCTGCGGCTGTACGCACCAGCCTATCTGTTCCTTTGGCTGAATATGGTCATCAGTTCCTTTCTCACCGCCATGGACAGAGCAAGGGATTCTTTGACCATCATGCTGTTCCGGGCATTGATATTCCCTGCCATTTCTCTGGCAGTCTTCCCCCAGATTCTGGATGTCACAGGGATTTTCATTACGCCTGCCATCTCCGGCGCACTGACGGTAATCATTTCCACCACCATCTGGCGCAGACTTGGCAAACAACAGCCCCAAGAGGCGTAAAAAAGAGGAGATTCCTAAAGCAACTTCCCATTAAGAAAACATTGATTTTCCTTTTTCTTGATTTCTTAAGGGGAATTGCGATGGC
>NZ_CAJMDQ010000051.1 GCF_905212195.1 uncultured Anaerotignum sp.
TGTGGATATAACTGTCGGCTTTTTTGTGGGACAAAAGAACTACCGTCTCCACATGGACTGTTCTGGGGAACATATCCATGAGCCGTACCCGTTTCACCTCATAGCCAGCTGCCTGGAATTCCTGCAAATCTCTTGCCAGAGATGTGGGTTTACAGGACACGTAGACGATTTCCGGTGCACCAAAGTCGATGATTTTTCCGATAGCCTTGGGGTGGATACCTTCTCTGGGAGGGTCAACGATAATAACATCTGGCTTATCTGTCAGTTCATCCACCATTTTCAGCACATCACCAGCCAAGAATGTGCAGTTAGTCAAGCCGTTTCTTGCGGCGTTTTCATTGGCTGCCACAACGGCTTCTTCCACCAGTTCAATACCCATAACTTTTTTAGAGCCGGCTCTTGCCATAATCTGTCCGATGGTACCGGTACCACAGTACAGGTCGAACACCATTTTATTTTCCACATCGCCTGCAAATTCCCGCACGATGCTGTAAAGCTGTTCCGCGCCTTCTGTATTTGTCTGGAAGAAGGAATAGGCAGATACTTTGAATTCCAAATCGAAGAGTTTTTCCATGAAGAAATCTCTGCCGTAGAGAATTGTCATTTCATCGCTGCGTACCACGTCAGCCACGCCGTCGTTGACGGAATGAAGCACACCGCAGATTTCTCCCTGCAAAGGCAGTGCCAAAATCATATTCTTGAATTCTTCCAGAGAAAAAGGCACTTCTGATGTAGTCACCAGATGCACCAGGATTTCCCCTGTTGCTTTCCCCTTTCTCACAACCAGATGGCGCAGAGAACCATCGTGACGCATACGATGGTAAAAAGCAACGTTTCTTTCCTGGAAAAAGGCCAGTGCGCCCTGCACGATGGTCACAAAGTCCGCATCTACGATATTACAGTCTTTCAGTGTCACCACTTCATAATGGCTCATTTTCTTACGCATACCCAATGCCAGAGGGCCATCTTTCACTTCATCCCCAAAGGAAAATTCACATTTATTGCGGTAGCCTGTTTCCAAGGGAGAAGGTGTGATGCCTTCCCAGCTTTCCACATGGATGCCAGCATCTTCCAGCAATGTTTTCACCTGCTGTTCTTTCATATCCAGTTCCGCCTGACGTTTCATGGTCTGGTAGGTGCAGCCGCCGCAGATTTCATAATGAGAACAGCAGCCTTCCTGCCGTTCCAGTTCAGAGCGTTCCACCACTTCCAGCAGGCGGGCTTCCACATTGCCGCCGCGCTTTTTGATGACCTGTGCGGAAACAGTCTGACCGGGTACGCCATTTTTCACGATAACCTTTTCTCCTTCCACAAAGCCAAAGGCTTTATTGGGAAAGCGCACGCCGTCAATTTTTACGGTAATGATATCTTTTTTCTTCATTTTTTCCTCCAATTGTAACATAAATTTATTTGTATTCATCTGTATTCTGTGTTATACTGTTCCCATATTGATTTTTAAAATTACCGAACAGGAGTGTATTACAGAATGTCTGAAAAACCCGAAGTTGGCAGTATCGTAGAAGGCAAAGTCGTTCGCATCAAACCCTTTGGTGCCATTGTTTCTCTGGGAGAACAGGTACAGGGTCTGGTTCATATTTCACAGGTAGCAAACACCTTTGTACAGGACATCAATGACCATGTGAAAGTAGGCGACATTGTCAAGGTGAAAGTCCTTTCCATTGATCCCGAAACTAACAAAATTGCTCTCTCCATGAAAGAAGCGCTGCCAAAGGAAGCGCGTCAGCCCAAAGGAGATCGTCCTTACAAAGGACACAAGCAGGAAAACAGAACCACCAATCCTGCCGAAGAATATTTCAAACCACAGACCGTCAATCCTTCTGCCGATTTTGAAGAAAAAATGCGGGAATGGATGAAACAGTCCAACGAAAGACAGACCAGCCTGAATAAGAGAGCCAACAAACGCTCTTATTGATTCTTGCTTATGATACCATGAAACGCTGTTTCTGGCAACGGAAACAAGATAGGAGGGAATCCCCATGATGCTTTTCTTTGTGGCAGGCATTTATCTATTTGCCCGGGGCATATTCGCATGGTACGGACAACCTATTTTTTACAGAAAAGGCACGCTGGAAAATATTGACCCTGATCACCTGCCCCAATACCTGCGGGAAGAAGGTGTATGGAACTTCCTGACCGGACTTGTTCTGGTGGGAAAAGCCATTCTGGACAAAGTCTTTCCCGGCAGCATGACACTGTTCATCGTCTTTATTGTGCTGCTGTTGGTGTGCGTGGTATTTTTGGCCAAATGCAATGAAAAATACCGAAAAAAATAATCACAAACATAAAGAAGCCGAAAAATCTATCTAAGATTTTCGGCTCTCTTTTTGCCTATCAACAGGAGGATAGTATGACCGAAATCATCTGCATCACTGACAAAAATCATCCTGCCCTGCCTGCCATCATTCAGTGGCTCTATGACTGGTGGGGAAAGGACGAAGATTATACAAAAGAACAGGTAGAAGCCTATGTACGCAACGCCGTATGCAAAGACCGTATTCCGCAGGTATTTCTGATTTTACAGGATGGCGTACCTGCCGGTACCTTCCAGTTTGCCATGTCCGATATTGACACCCGTCCCGACTGTTATCCATGGCTGCGGGATTTCTGGATAGAGCCTGCATTTCGTAGAAAAGGCCTGACCTATACTGTTATGGAAGCCGTGAAAGAACATGCCGCTCGCTTACATCTGACAGAACTTTACCTCTTTACGCGCCATGAGGGATTATACGAAAAATTTGGCTGGGAGTATGTAGAAACATTCCCCACCTACCTGACACCCGAAGACAAACAACGTCTTTACCGTTTATCTATTTGTTAAAATAAATTCTCTGGAAACCAAAAACAGCATCCAAAATTACCTTTTGGATGCTGTTTTTTTCTCAACCTGCACACGGCAAGCTGATTATTTCATATGTATCTGAATCAAACAGGATTAGCCCAGAATGATTTTTGTCAGTTCAACGGGTTCAACGATTTTGCCGTCTTTGTAAACACGCATGTTACCGGAAGCGATTTCGTCGATCAGGATAACTTCGTTGTTGTTGTAACCAAATTCAAATTTGATGTCGTACAGATCCAGACCTTTTTTCGCCAGTTCGTCAGCAACGATACGAGTGATTTTCAGTGTCTGTTCTTTCATGCTGTCGTACATTTCGCCGCTCATAACGCCCAGAGCGATCAGACCGTCTTTTGTTACCAGAGGATCGCCTTTTGCGTCGTCTTTGAATGTTGTTTCAACATAACCGCCTTCCAGAACTGTGCCATCAGCAATGTAATCGCCGTAACGACGGATGAAGCTGCCTGTAGCTTTCAGACGGCAGATAACTTCCAGACCGTGACCGAATACTGTTGCGGGCAGAACTTCCATTGTAGCGTTGTCTACATCAGCAGAAACGTAATGTGTTTTGATGCCAGCCTCTTTCAAAATTTCGAAGAATTTGATAGATGTTTCCAGATTTGCTTTACCGATACCTTCAATGGTCAAACCAACGGAGTTTTCACCGGGATCGAATACACCATCTTTACCTGTGCAGTCGTCTTTGAACTTCAGCAGCACATTGCCGTTTTCCAGTTTGTAAACGTCCTTTGTTTTGCCCTGATAAATCTTTTCCATAAATCTTTTCCATCCTTTCTGATTTAAGACCGACATAAAAGCATGCCTGTTATGAAATTTTCTCAACAAATAAAATTTACTGCAAAATCCGCTTGGATACAAGTATTTTTTGCAAATCTTTGAAATCTCGGCAAATTATGCAATTTCCAGGGTGCATGTGGAAATATTTTCTCACCAGATGTGTAAAAAATTTCCTGTTTTACCCCCTCTGACCGAATTTTTCTGCACAATCGGCATTAAAAATCCGTCATTTTTCACTCATTTATTGACTTTTTCGAGATTATTCCACAGGCTTCGCGTCGCCCCAAACATGCTCCAAACCGTAGAATTCACGCTGTTCTTCGTTGAACAGGTGAATCAGCAGGTTGCCGAAGTCTAACAAGATCCATGTGCCTGTGCTGTAGCCTTCGGAATGGTGCATCTTCACACCAGCCTGAAACAGTTTCTGTTCCACTTCGTCTGCCATTGCACGCAGATGGTTTACATTTTTACCACTTGCAATGACAAAGCAGTCTGCCACATTGGACAGACCTTTCAGATTCAGCACCTGAATGTCCTGACCTAATTTATCATCTAACGCAGCCTGTGCGATTTTTGCAGCTTCTAAAGCTTCCATGTTATTCCTCCTTGTAATCTTATTTATTCTTATAGTATTCCAATGCCTCCAAAGACAGGGGATGCAGCAGTCTGCCCCGTTCTTTTACAAAGTCAATGGTCTGTTCCAGAATGAAACGCATTGCCATATCCAAATCCAGATATGCCAGACGTCTTGCCTCATCCAGACCTGTAAACTGTTCTCTGTTAGGCTCGATATAGTCCGCAATGAACACAATCTTTTCCAATATGGACATGCCGGCACGTCCTGTGGTATGGTAGCGGATAGCATTGAGGATATCTTCATCTTTGATTTTATATTCCCGTTTTGCCACTTCCGCACCCAAAAATGGATGAATCAAATCTGGCTGCTGTTCCAGAATTTCGTCCATTTTCACTTTATATTCCTTACAGAAACGCTGCCGCAGTTCCTTTGGATAATCCTTGGCGCAGTCATGGAGCAGACCTGCCACTTTGGCTTTCTGACGGTCTGCCTGTGTGCCGTATATTTCTGCCAGCCGCACTGCTTCTTCAGAAACGCCCATGGTATGGATATAGCGTTTTACAGACAAAGCAGACTGCAATTTTTCCTGCATGACTTCAATGGGCAGCATAAATTTCACCTCGTCTTTTCTTTCGTTTTGATACAAACCGAATTTATGAATATAGTCTTCTACTTCCTGTGGAAGCAGGTACTGAATGGGCATGCCTCTTTGTGCCCGAGTACGGATATCCGAAGACGAAATAGCCAATGCCGGCACCTCCATGTAATGGATTCTGCTGGCATATTTTTCCTGAATTTCTCCGATTTCCTCAAACATCTGATTTTTCTGATAACCGGGTCTGGTCACTGCCACAAAGTCGCAAAGGGACAGCAGACGTTCCGGTTCCTTCCAGCTCATGATCTGATGGATGGCATCGGCACCGGTGATGAAATACAGACGCACATCGGGACGGCACATTTTTTTCAGCTGTTCGATGGTGTCGATGGTATAGGTAGTGCCGGGGCGGTCGATTTCGATACGGGATACTTCAAAGTTCTCATTCCGCATGGTTGCCAGAACCGTCATCAGATACCGGTGTTCATTATGGGTTACTTCTTTATGAGATTTATGGGCAGGACGGCCTGTGGGAATGAATACCACCTTATCTACATGAAAACGGTGGCGCACCGCTTCTGCCGTTACCAGATGTCCATAGTGTATGGGGTCAAAAGTACCGCCCATAATGGCAATACTTTTGCAGTTTCTGAAATTGGCGATTTCGTTTCGCATGATCTTTCCTCCCTCTGCCTGCTTATTTCTTCACAGGAGGCAGTTCGATGACAGGTTTTGTCTTGGAAGCACGGTACAGTACAAATTTATTGCCGATGACCTGTACAATGTCCGCACCGGTTCTGCTTGCCAGCATTTCTGCCGCTTCCGCAGGGCCCAGCATATTATTGTCCAACACACTGATTTTTACCAGTTCTCTTGCCTCCAGTGCGTTATGTACGGTATCACGCAGTTCTGGTGTCACGCCGTTTTTCCCTACCTGAAAAATCGCGTCAATACCGTTTGCCAGAGAGCGCAGATAAGCTCTTTGTTTGCTTGTTAACATAATTTCCTCCTCAAATTCGTCTTTTTTCAATCTATAATCCTAAACATCATAGCACAGACACCTTGATTTTGCAACGAAAGACGGCGAAAAACGGCTGTTTTTTCTCATTTGTCCCCCTTTGGAATGGGAAAGGAAAAAAATTCCTGTCCCTTGTTCCCTTCCGAAAAAAATGATAAAATGATAAAAGTTTTCAAAAATCATTTCATCAAGGAGGAACCCATGACCCAATTCAACGGCAGCAAACTGCGTGAACTGCGCAATGAAAAACAGCTAAGCATCGCCAAGCTTTCCACCATATCCGACGTGAGCACAGGGCTCATCAGCCAGATTGAGCGTGATCTGGTGGTTCCCTCCGCCCTCATCCTCTTTCGGCTGGCACAGGCGCTGGAAACAAACATGTACGCCTTTTTTGAAGATACACCGCCGGAAGATACGCCTATCATCCGCAAAGGCAGCCACAGCCTCCTGACAGCACAGGAAAACGGCTGTATTCACAAGATACTCTGCCCAGACAAACCCGGGCGTATGCTGGATTTTGTGGAACTAACACTGAAAAAAGGCTGTTCTTATGACTATCGCCCTTCTTTTGCCCAAGGAGAAACCTGCGGCTATGTGACACAGGGCACCCTACAAGTTACAGTAGAAGGCAGAGTCTACACCTTGCAGGAAGGGGACAGCATTTCTCTGGACAGCACCCTGCCTCACCAATGCAAAAACACCAGCGATACGGATTCCGTATCTATCTGGGTCATAACACCAAAATATTTCTAAAAATCAAAGGAGCCATGCTTCCTGTTTTCACAGGAAGTACGACTCCTTTTTTATTGACGATAACCGCCAAAGAATTCTTATTTTTCGTTAGGGATACCTTTGTATACAAAGCCCTTTGCTGCATCTACAGTGATGAGGGTATCGTTAGGGATAAAGTCGATGACTTTCGCATTGCATACTACAACAGGGATATCCAGTGCTCTTCCAACGATTTCCGCATGACAGTTTTCTGCGTGATCCATAGGGCCAACTACAATGGCAGCTGCTTTCTGCAGATAAGGCATGAAGTCATTATCTGTAGATGTTGTCACCAGAATATCACCTTTCTTGAATTCGCGTTCCATTTCATCCCGTACTTTGATGACTCTTGCTGTACCGCTGACTTTCTGTGTGCCAACGCCGATACCTTTGCACAGTACATCGCCAACGATATCAACACGCAGGGTATTTGTGGAACCGCTTACGCCTACAGGCATACCCAGTGCCATAACGATAGTATCACCGTTTTTCACCAGACCGCTCTTCTGTGCCACTTTCATGGCAGAGTCAAATACCTGACCTTTGGAAATGGGCGCTTTATGCAGTACAGGACGGCAGCCCCATACCAGGTTCATCTGACGCCATACCTGATCGCACATAGTACCTGCTGCGATGGGGCATACAGGTCTGTGTTTGGAGATCATTCTTGCAGTAAAACCAGATTTTGTGATGGTGGAAATGCAGGTTGTTTTCAGTTCTGCTGCTGTAGTGCATGCTGCAAAGCTGATAGCATTTGTGATATTGGTCAGACCTGTTTCCAGACTTCTGGTCAGATTTTTCGCATAATTGATGCTGCTTTCTGTTTTTTCAGCGATTCTTGCCATGGTTGCCACTGCTTCACAGGGGTATTTGCCCATAGCTGTTTCACCGGAAAGCATGATGGCATCGGAGCCGTCAAAGATAGCATTTGCAACGTCATTTGCTTCCGCACGGGTAGGTCTGGGGCTTTTTACCATGCTTTCCAGCATCTGTGTTGCTGTGATAACAGGTTTGCCGCGTCTGTTTGCCAGTGCAATCAGGGCTTTCTGTACCAGAGGTACTTCTTCGGGAGGGATTTCCACACCCAGATCCCCTCTGGCTACCATGATACCATCGGAAACTTCCAGAATTTCTTCGATGTTGTCTACACCTTCCTGATTTTCGATCTTGGAGATGATCTGGATGTTTTCGCCGCCGTTTTCTTCCAGCACTTTCCGAATCTTCACAACGTCAGAAGCGGAACGGATGAAAGATGCAGCCACATAGTCAAAATCATTTTCGATACCGAATTTCAGGTCAGAAATATCTTTTTCTGTCAAAGAAGGCAGATTTACCTGCACGCCGGGCAGGTTCACGCCTTTACGGGAACTGATGTCGCCGCCGGTAACAACTTCACAGTGCACTTCGGGGCCTACGATGCTTTCTACCCGCAGTTCTACCAGACCGTCGTCAATGAGTACACGGGAACCTTTCTGCAGGTCTTTCGGCAAGTCTGCATAAGTTACGGAAACGCGTTCCTGTGTGCCGGGTACATCTTCTGTTGTCAGGGTGAATTTATCCCCCTGTTCCAGACGGATTTTATTGTTTTCAAAGGTTTTGATACGAATTTCGGGACCCTTTGTATCCAGAATCAATGGAATGGGTGCGTTCAATTCTTCTCTAGCCTGTTTCAGTTTTTTGATAATTTCTCCATGAGTTTCATATGTGCCGTGGGAAAAGTTTACTCTTGCTGCATCCAGACCATTGCGGATCAGCTCTTTCATGATCTCTACATCATCTGTTGCAGGACCCAGGGTACAAACGATTTTCGTTCTGCGCATGGAATACCTCCTCTTATTTAATACCAATTAGATTGCCAGGATCTTGATTACTTCGTAAACTTCGCGATCCAGTGTTTTTTCCATCTTCAATGCTTTTTCCAGATCCAGAATTTCATATCTGCCTCTGTTGTAAGCTACCACTTTATTCTGCTCCCCAGCCAGAATTGCTTTTACAGCATGGTAACCCATCATGGAAGCATGCATACGGTCTACAGCTGTAGGGCTGCCGCCGCGCTGCAGATGGCCCAGGATTGTTGCTCTGGTCTGAATGCCAGTGATTTCCTGGATTTCTTTTGCCAGTTTCTGTGTGCCGCCAACGCCTTCAGCTACAACGATCAGGTTATGACGTTTGCCGATGCTTCTGTTTTCCAGAATCTGCTGGATGACTTTCGCGCTGTCCACTTCGCCCTTTTCTTCAGGGAACATAACGTCTTCAGCGCCGCCGACCATACCGCACCAGATAGCGATATAACCAGCATCTCTGCCCATAACTTCCACAACGGAGCAGCGTTCGTGGGAGCTGGAAGTGTCACGCAGTTTGTTCAGCGCGTCCATACCAGTGTTAACAGCAGTGTCAAAACCGATGGTGTATTCTGTGTTGTTCATATCCAGGTCGATGGTCGCAGGGATACCGATGCAGTTTACACCGCGTTTTGCCAGTTCTGCCATACCACGGTAAGAACCGTCGCCGCCGATAACAACCAGCGCATCCAGACCCAGAATTTTGTAGATGGCAGCTGCCTTGTTCTGACCTTCTTCTGTCATCATTTCAGGGCAGCGTGCTGTATGCAGGATGGTACCGCCCAGGTTCATGACATTGGAAACGTCTTTGCTGTACATTTCCTTGATTTCGCCATTGATCAGACCATTGTAGCCTTTGCGGATACCAATGACGGACACATCATGATACAGTGCTGTACGAACAACAGCACGGATGGCAGCGTTCATGCCGGGAGCATCGCCGCCACTGGTCAGTACACCGATTTTCTTAATTGTTTTCTGTTCCATGTTCATTCCTCCCAATAAGTGTTACGCCTTCTTCTTCGTCTCCACTGCGAATGATGCCGTAGTGGGTATAAATTTCAGCCTTCCCGCGGATCTTGATCCCGGAAGTGTGTTCGGTAAACTGCACGATCAGCACTTCATTACGGTCCAGTTTTTCTGTGTGATGAATCTTTGTCACTTCTCCCCTGGTGACACCGATAATGTTCACACCCTTTTCCAGTGCTTTCACGCAGACATACGGTGCGTCAGCATAGAATTTGTCATCTTCTTTCATCATTTGCCTCCTATCCGTTCTTTACCGCCACGTTTTTCTCACCCAGCAGTTTTCGCAGTTCCTCCAGCAGTCCTTCTTCTAAGGTTACCCAGAATTTCCGGTCTGCTTTCATCTTTCGTTTTGTTTTTTCTTCATATATATACACAGGCGTATCGCCTTTGTATTTCTCCAAAATGGCTGTGATCCACACAAGGGGCATTTCATTGCCTGCCGCCTGTTTCAGCCAAAGGGACGCAGGTTTGTTTTCGCCTGTTTCTTCCATGAGGGGTGTCACGGAAGCGGCAATGACTTTCGCCTCGCCGTCTGCGGAAACATTTGCCCGGCCTTTGACCAGAACCACTGCTTCTTCATCCAGAAACGCACTGCACTGTTCCATGACTTTGGGGAAAACAATAATCTCCATGGTACCTTGCAGGTCTTCCAATGACAGGAAGCACATTTTTTCATTGTTTCTGGTATATTTTACGGATTTTGCCGCAATCATACCGCCAACGGCAACTTTTGTGCCCTCGGCAATCTGCACGCGATCCTCGCCTTCTTCCGTAGGAAGAAAATCAATGCTGGTATGGCTTACCTTCCGGCGCAGCGTTTTTTCATACTCCGCCAAAGGATGACCGCTGACATAAATCCCCAGCACTTCTTTTTCCATGGCGAGGCGGTCGCGCTGGACATATTCGGAAATGGCAGGCAGTTCGTCTTTCTGGGCAACGGATTCATTTTCGCCGCCCAAATCAAACAGGTTCATCTGTCCGGCAATGTTGTTTTTCTTTGCCTGACCGATGCCATCCAGAATGTTTTTATAAACCGCCATGTACTGGCTTCTGGCACCGCCGAAAGAGTCCACAGCGCCGGACTTAATCAGGCTTTCAATGCCACGTTTATTCCATTCGCCGTCACTCATGCGGTTGCAGAAATCTGTCATGGAGTGGAAGGGGCCATTCTTTTCCCGCTCTGCCACCAACGCCTCTACGGCATTTCTGCCGATGTTTTTGATGGCAGCCAGACCGAAGCGAATTTTCCCATTGGATACGGAAAAATGTCCGAAACCTTCGTTGATATCCGGCGGCAAAAGCTGGATGCCCATTTTCTTGCATTCTTCGATGTAGCCGGAAACCTTGGAAGCGTTATCCATGACACTGGTCATAAGCGCCGCCATAAATTCCACGGGATAATGGGCTTTCAGCCATGCCGTCTGATAGCCTACCACAGCATAACATGCCGCATGGCTCTTGTTAAAGGCATACTTTGCAAAGTCTGTCATTTCATCGAATATTTTTTCCGCCACTTCTGCGGGAATGCCGTTTTTCACACAGCCCGGCACTTCATCACCGATACCGTAAACGAAGTTCTTCCGTTCCTCCGCCATCACAGAGGCTTTTTTCTTACTCATGGCACGGCGCACTAGGTCGCTTCGTCCCAGACTGTATCCAGCCAAATCACGCACAATCTGCATAACCTGTTCCTGATAAACGATACAGCCGTAAGTATTTTTCAAAATCGGCTCCAAAGCCGGATGGGTATACTGAATATTGTCTTTGTCGTTTTTCCCTTTGATATACTTGGGAATAAAATCCATGGGGCCCGGACGATAAAGGGAAATCCCCGCAATCAAATCTTCCAGACAGGTTGGCTCCAGTTCCCGCATGAACTGCTTCATGCCGCCGCTTTCCAGCTGGAACACGCCTTCCGTTTTCCCTTGGCTGATGAGCTGATACACCGCCGGGTCGTTATCCGGCAGATGTTCCATATCCAGTTTCACGCCATGGATACGTTCCACTTCCTGCACAGCATTCTGGATAACTGTCAGGGTTCTCAGCCCCAGAAAGTCCATTTTCAAAAGTCCCAGTTCTTCCAATAGTGTCATGGTGTACTGGGTATTGACCTGCCCGTCATTGGCACTGAGGGGCACATATTCCATAACTGGTTCCCGACAAATGACAACCCCTGCCGCATGGGTGGAAGAATGTCTTGGCAGACCTTCCAGACGCATGGACATATCAATCAAATGGTGGGTATCTTCTTCGTTTTCATAAGCCTTTTTCAGGTCGGGGTTCATTTGCAGGGCTTTTTTGATGGTGATACCCAATTCCGTAGGAATCATCTTGGAAATCCTGTCCACATCAGCATAAGGCATTGCCAAGGCGCGACCTACGTCCTTGATGGCTGCCCTTGCCGCCAGGGTACCGAATGTGACAATCTGCGCCACATGGTCTTCACCGTACTTGGAAATCACATAATCAATGACTTCCTGTCTGCGTTCATAACAGAAGTCTACGTCAATATCAGGCATGCTGACACGTTCCGGATTCAGGAAACGTTCAAAAATCAGGTCATACCGCAGGGGGTCGATGGTGGTAATCTGCAAGCAGTAAGAAACCATACTGCCGGCAGCGGAACCACGTCCCGGGCCTACGATGATGCCATGGTCTTTTGCATATTTGATAAAGTCCCAAACAATGAGGAAATAATCCACATAACCCATGGTTTCAATGGTATGCAGTTCGTATTCCAGTCGTTCCTTCCATTCGGGCTTCGGGTCTGGATACCGCATGGCAAAACCATCATAGCACAACTCCCGGAGATATTCCGGTGCTGTTTTGCCGTCAGGCACATCAAAACGGGGCAGTTTCAAATCATGGAATACAAATTCCACATTGCACCGCTTGGCGATTTTTACGGTATTTTCCAATGCCTCCGGCACGTCGCCGAAAAGGTCATACATTTCTTCGGGGCTTTTCACATAAAACTGTCCGCCCTCATACCGCATACGGTCTTCATCCTCCACAGTTTTTCCTGTCTGGATACACAGAAGGATGTCATGAGGCACTGCGTCCTCTTTATAAATATAATGGCTGTCATTGGTGGCAATGAGGGGAATCCCCGTTTCCTTGGACATGCGAATCAGTGCTTCGTTGACACGTTTCTGTTCTGCCATGCCATGATTCTGCAATTCCAGGAAAAAATTGCCTTTGCCGAAAATTTCTTCATATTCTAAAGCAGCTTCCTTAGCGTGGTCATAGGATAATGTCAGCACATCCCTTGCCACTTCCCCTGCCAGACAGGCGGAAGACGCAATAATTCCCTCGTGGTACTGCCGCAGCAGTTCTTTATCCACACGAGGTTTATAATAAAATCCGTCGATAAAACCATAAGAAACCAGCTTAATCAGATTATGATAACCTGTTTCGTTTTCTGCCAGAAGCACCAGATGGTAATAACCGCCGCCCTTGCCTTCCTTTGTCAGACGGGAACCAGCTGCCACATAGACCTCACATCCGATGATGGGCTTGATACCCACTTCTTTCGCTGCCTTATAAAACTCAATGGCACCATACATGGCACCATGGTCTGTGATAGCGATGCTGTCCATCCCCAGCTCTTTGACACGCTCTACCAGTTCTTTGATTTTCGCGGAACCGTCCAGAAGGCTGTATTCCGTATGGACATGAAGATGTGTAAACGGTCTTTGTTCAGTTGTCTGTACTTCCTGTTCCATATAAAATAGCCCCCCTTCCGTATTTATCATCTAGGTATTATACCATACTCGCAGGAAAATCAACACAAAAAAAGGTGTAACCCATGAAATTTTTCCATGTTTTACACCTTTTCTATCAATTTGTTACATTTTTTTATTCATAACGCAGAGCGATAACAGGGTCTGCTTTGGCGGCCTTTCGTGCAGGATACAGCCCAAAGCCCAAACCAACCATGGCGGAGAATGCCACCGCAATGACAATCACCTGTGGTTTTACCACCGTTGTAATACCAAAAAGCATACCGCCAATGGCAACCACCGATATGCCAAGGATGGTACCAATGAGCCCACCTGCGGCAGAAATCATAGCTGCCTCAATCAAAAACTGGGTAAGGATATCCCTTGTTCTTGCACCAAGGGCTTTTCGGATACCAATTTCACGGGTACGTTCTGTAACGGATACCAACATGATATTCATGATACCGATACCGCCTACCACCAGGGAAATGGCTGCAATAGCGCCGACCACCGCGGACAAGGAACCAAGCATACTGTCAATCATGCCCATTTCTTCAGAAGCGGAACTCATGACGATGTATTCTGGCTGCAAATTCTTCATACGTGCCATATAAGCTGTCACACGGGATTTTAAAGCATCCAGCTGGTTTGCATCCGATGCCACGAAATAAAGAGACCAGTTATACATATCTTCTGTTACCATCAGGCTTTCAGGAATATAGGCAAATTCCATGCTGCCTCCCTGCAAAGCTTTCATCAATGCAGAATCCTGATTTTCATATACGCCTACGACCAGAAATTCTTCCTGATCTTCATTGAGTTTCACTTTCACCGTTTTCCCAACGGCATTGGCATCTCCAAAGAATCCTTCTGCTGTTTCTTTCTGCAAAACGATGTGATGGCGTTTTTCCTGAAAATCTTTATCACTGAGCATTCTGCCGTAAATGATCTTCAGATTTTTCATAGCTGTGGGATTTTCCGCCAAACCACTTACGTACAGTGTCTTTGTTCTTCTGCCGACGGTCATATCTTTTCGCAGACTCTGATTGAAGCCCACATAAGCCAAATCGTCGCCCATGGCTTCTTTGAGATTTTCCGCATCTGTAGTGGTGAAATATGTATTATCTCCATAGGTGTCATCTGGAGGATTGATATACATATACGCCAGCCCCAGACCTACATTTTTATATTCGTTTGCAACAACACTCCGCATGGTATCCCCCAGAGAAACAATGGCGATAACAGAGCTGATGCCGATGATCATGCCCAGCATGGTCAGGAAAGAGCGCATTTTATTGGCACGGATAGAGGAAAGCGCCAAACGGATATTTTCAAAAATCAACATGAGCCCTTCACCACCTTTTTGTCACTGATGATCTGCCCATCCTGAAACCGGATGATACGGTCTGTATAAGCTGCGATTTCTTCTTCATGGGTAACGACCACTACGGTTGCCCCCTCTTTGTTCAAATTGGTGAAAAACTCCATGATTTCATAAGAAGCCTTTGTGTCCAGATTCCCCGTAGGTTCATCCGCCAGAATGATAGCCGGGTCATTTGCCAATGCCCTTGCAATGGCAACACGCTGTTTCTGACCGCCGGAAAGCTCATTGGGCATATGATGGATACGCTGTCCAAGGCCCACCTTTTCCAACAGGGCAGCGGCTTTCGCTTTTCTTGCGTCTGCCTTCATGCCTGCATAAATCATGGGAATTTCTACATTTTTCAATGCAGAAGTTCTGGGAATGAGCTGAAATGCCTGAAAAACAAAGCCAATTTTCTGGTTGCGAATGGCAGAAAGCTGATTTTCGCTCTGCTGGGCAATACTGATGCCGTCCAGTTCATAAGTACCGGAAAACTGTCTGTCCATACACCCCAGAATATTCATCAGTGTGGATTTACCGGAACCGGACTGCCCCATGATGGCAACATATTCTCCTTCATGGATGGTCAGGTTAATGTCCCGCAGAGCATGTACCTGAATGGCGCCGGTATCGTATGTTTTATTCAAATTTTCAATTTTGATGATTTCTTTCATATGGCATCACCCCTGCTGTACCGTTACTGCCATACCTTCTGTCATGGCTGCACCGGGATTGAGAATGATCTTCTGTCCTTCTTTGATTTCGTCAGACTTGATTTCTGCCTGCAAGTCTGTTTCCAGACCCAGTGTAACAGGCACAATATGTACGGTTCCTGCATCTGTCACGGTATAAACGGCTGTGGTGCCGTCTTCCAGTTCCGCCAATGCTTCCAGAGGAACCACCAGTGCATCTTTTGCGGAAGCAATCTTGATGGTAGCGTTGGCATTGATGCCGGCAATGAGTTTTTCGTTTTCTTCTTTCACTTTGATATAAACGGGAATGACTCTTTCGGAAGATGTAGAACTTTTCGCTTCCCCTGTGGGAGAAATCCGTTCTACCACACCCTGTACGGTTTCTTTGCCCAGTACATCGGCGGAGATTTCCACTTCCTGCCCTACCTGCACACGGTCAATGTCATTTTCGCTCACAAGGACTTTCATCTGCAAAGTTTCCAGATTTTCAATGACAAACATGGGCTTGTTATCCTCGGATTCATCAGCAAAACGGCCAACTGTTGTATTCACTCTGGTAACGGTGCCGCTGATGGCACTGCGAATCTGGCAGTCGCTGAGGGTAGAGGACTGGATGCTGGCTTTCTGCTGAGCATTTGCCTTTGTCTGTTTTTCAGAGGATGTCAGAACAGCCTTTCCATTTTCATTGGGAATATCGTCCAAGGCTCTCTGTGCTTTATCCAGCGCATCTTTTGCCGCATCCACTTCTGCCTGACTGGCTGCACCAATGGCAAAGAGATCCTGTTTATCTTTATAGTCTTTTGCCGCATTTTCCTTTTCCATCAAAGCGTTGTCAATCTGACGCTGACGTTCTGCCAGTGTTTCCTGCTGCTGATATTCCAGAAGCTGGATATCCCCTTTTGTCTGGGCAATCTGGTCCTGAATATCACCGCTGTCCAACACTGCCAAAAGCTGGCCTTTTGTGACTTTATCGCCTTCTTTTACCAATACCTGTTTGACTTCATAATGGAGTTTAGAAGCTACTTCCGCACTTTCTGTGCCTTCCAGCGTTGCCTTCTGCTTCAGAACTTCTTCCAGATCCTGACGTACTACCGTTCCAGTTGTCACAGGTGTTCCTGTAGGTTCCGCCTGTCTGCTGCCCAAAGCCACTTTCAAACCGCCGGCAATCAAAACAACGGCTACAGCTGCTATGATAATCTTCTTTTTCTTTGTCATGGTGCTTTCCTCCTCTTATCATACGTTCACATATTCTGGTGCCCATTATAAACAGTAAATTGGAAGATGCACGGCAGACTTTTTTAATTTTTCTTTAATATTTATGTCAACAAAAAAAGACAGAGAAATGCGTAAGGAGAATCTTCATAAGAAAACAAAGAAAGCTGAAATCCTTATCATAATAGAGGATTTCAGCTTTCCTGTTTTTTCGTATGTTTTCTTTTGCAGACAGCCGTCGTAATTTTCCTTAAGAAATCAAGAAAAAGGAAGTTTCATGTTTTCTTAAGTAGAATTTACTTACATTTCTCTGTCTTTTACTTTCTGACAATCCAAACTTATTTCTTTCTTGCCAGTTCTGCCACTTCCCGAATATTATCCGGTGTGGTGCGGCAGCAGCCGCCAACGATTTTGGCGCCGGCAGCAATCCATTCTGCCGCAAAATCGCAGTAGCATTTGCCATCTTTATTGCCATGCCATGTTTTTGTAACAGGGTCGTATTCTTCGCCGCTGTTGGGGTATACGATGATGGGTTTTGTGCTGTTGTTTTTGATTTCTTTGATGAGGCTTGCCACAAAGTGAGGGGCTGTGCAGTTGATGCCGATGGCTTTTACACAGTCAAAGGCTTCCAGTGCTTTTGCACAGTCTGCAATTTTTGTGCCGTCGCTGATTTCTGTTTCGTTTTTGCAGCTGAAGCTAATCCAGCATGCTGCGTTCATTTCCTGTGTCAGTTCTGCTGCCACAAGCGCTTCATCCAGACAAGGAATGGTTTCCACTGCGAAAAGGTCAGCGCCTGCATCCCACAACAGTTCCATACGACGTTTATGGAAGTTACGCAAATCTTCTTTGGAAACGCCATAATTGCCGCGATATTCGGAGCCATCTGCCAGATATGCCCCATAAGGCCCTACGGAAGCACATACCAGAGGATAAGCTCTGCCAGCGTCTTTGCCTTCTGCCTGCCACCAATCTTCTCTTTCCTTCACCATGATATCCACAGAACGGCGGATGAGTTCTTCCGCTTCCGCTTCTGTATAACCGCGTTTGCAGAAACCGTCGATGGTTGCCTGATAACTTGCAGTGATGCCGCAGTCTGCACCTGCTTCAAAATAGCTGCGGTGTACTTTGCCGATCAGTTCCGGCTGTTCTGCCAGTACCTTTGCGCTCCAAAGAGAGTCGTTCAGGTCGCAGCCCATCCGTTCCAGTTCTGTTGCCATGGCGCCGTCTGCCACCATAATGCCTGTCTGTTTCAAAACTTCTTCCAATGTATTTCGTTTCATGCCACACACCTCGTTGATGATCTGTTCATAAGCCAATGCCACTTTTTTGATTTCATCCACATGAATCTGTTCTTCGGGACGATGGGACATACCGTTTTCCCCGGGGCCAAAGTATACCACAGGGATGCCATAGAGGTTCATGAAGCCGCCTTCGCCCCAGCCAGTCATAACAGTCAGTTCCACATCTTTTCCTAAGCTCTTGGAAGCCGCCTGCCAGATACGCAGGAAAGTCGCGTCTTCTCTGTCTGTGCAGACATCGTTCCATTCGCCGGTTTTCGTGATTTTCGCGGAGAAATCAGCATCTTCTGCCTTACATGCCGCAGCCAGTTCCTGCAATTTCTGCAAAAACATATCTGCATTCTGCCCCGGCAGATACCGCAGGTCAATGGTCATTTTTGCGTAAGGGGGCACCACATTAGGTGTGCTGCCGCCTTCAATGACACCTACGCTCATGGTTGGTGCGCCATAGAGGGGATGTGCCATTTGTTCCAATTCCGGCAGATATGCCTGTAATTTCTGCAAAAATGCCGTTGCCATATAAATGGCGTTTTTCCCCATATGAGGCATACTGGAGTGAGCGCTTTTGCCGAAAAATTCCACATCAATCCAGGCTTCCCCTTTGTGGGCTGTTGCCATGGAGGCGTTTGTGGGTTCCGCAATCAGAGCAAAATCCACTTTCGGCAGATAGCCCTTTTCCAGCGCTTTTTTGATTTCTTCCCCAGCGTATTCCTCGTCTGTGGAAAACATCAGGTATAAATCCCCTTTCAGGGGTTTCTGGCAAGCATTCACAAATGCCGCCAGCATGGAGCCGCAGCCGCCTTTCATATCCACAGAACCACGACCATACAAAATGCCGTCTTTGATTTCTGCGTCAAAAGGATGTTCCATGCCTTCGGGAGAAACCACATCCAGATGACCTTCCAGCAAAAGCTGGAATTTAGGATTTTCGCATGTTTTCGCCGCAATGATATAAGGTTCTTCTGTATCTGCGTCATAAACGGTGACTGTTGCGTCACAGGATTCTTTCAATATTTTTTCTGCCAGAAACACCGCTTCCCGTTTGCCAGCACCCAGAAAGCTGTTGATGCGGCAAAACTGCTGTGTCCATGCGACAGAAGCATTTACGTATTTTTCTTCCATCAATCATTCCCCCATTTGTTTTCTTTGCTCTTATCCACATACTGACGAATGGTGCCATCGGAAATGTCTTTGCGCAGGACTTTGCCGAAAGACCAGAACAATACCACCAGCGCTACCAGTACAGGCAGAGAGGAAATGGTAATGAGGGACTGAATGGTACTAAGCACGTTCAACCCTTCCACGTTGTGTTCCAGCAGCAAAATGCCCACGGGAATGATCATGAACAGTACGCACCAGAATGTTTTGTACCAGCTATTGGGTTCTTCATCGGCTTTCAGACCTTTGGATGTATACATACTCAAAGCAGTGCCGTTTGCTGTGGCAGATGTTGCCAGATTGAAGAAAATCAGAATCATAAATACGAAAATGCAAAGTTTCGGCAAAGGCATGGTCTGCAGTACCAGCAATGTAACGCCGTTGTTGCCTACTTCGCTGATGACGCCGGAGAAATTCTGACCATGGAACAGTTCCTGACCCATGCCGTAGTTACCCAGAATACCGAATGTTACCCAGCATGCCAATACTGCCCAGATGCAGTTGGCTACGGTGATTTCACGGAATGTTCTGCCGTAAGAAGTTCTGGCAATCCACAGACCGCACATAAATGTCAGTGCCACATACCAAGCCCAGTAGAAAATGGTCCAGTTCTGCACAAAGCCTGTCTGGGCAATGGCATCAGAGTTGAAGCTCATGCGGACAAATTCACGAATGTTGGTACCAATAGCCATAACGATATTATTCAGAATAAAGCTGGTGTCCCCAACGATGAGTACGAAAATGAAAAAGGCGATTGCCAGCCATACGTTGAAGTCACTGATGCGTCCCATACCCTTTGCAATGGTTTTGGATGTAGAAAGAGTAAAGAACAAACAGAAAATGATGATAATGCCGATTTTCAGTGCAAAGGAGTTTTCAATGCCCAGCAGATTACTTGCCAGTTCCCCCATAACAGGTGTACCGATGCCGACGGTGGTCATCATCGCCATGAAATAACAGAATACCATGATGGCGTCCAGCACCCAGCGGAAGGCTTTTTTCCCTTTGGAATTGCCGCCGATGTGGTTGGTGCACAGTGCG
>NZ_CAJMDQ010000052.1 GCF_905212195.1 uncultured Anaerotignum sp.
TTGGTTTCTGCTGCGATTACGCCACTCAGACCAAGCAGAGCAACCAAGTTGGGGAATGCCATACATGCATTCAGAATATCTGCGATACCCCAAACTGCATCCAGAGTCATTACGGAACCAACGAATACTACCAGTGTGTAGATGATACGGAAAGGCATGATTGCTTTCTGACCACACAGGTATACCCAACATCTTTCACCATAGTAGCTCCAACCAAGGATTGTGGACCATGCGAAAGTGATCAGACCGATTGTCAATACGATAGGCCCGATAACGGGGATGTTGCCAAATGCTGCGGAAGACAGATCGCCACCAGTCAGACCAGTCATACCAGCGGGGTCTTTCATGATAGAGGATACCAGAACCAGACCTGTCAGAGCACATACGATAACTGTATCCCAGAATACACCAGTCATGGCGATCAGACCCTGACGAACGGGGTTTCTGGTGGATGCTGCCGCGTCAACGATTGGAGCAGAACCCAAACCAGCTTCGTTAGTGAACAGACCACGTGCGATACCAAAACGAATTGCCATCATAACTGTGGAACCGATGAAACCGCCGCCTGCTGCTTTCGGTGTGAATGCGCTTGTAACGATCAGTTTCAGTGCGTCCAGAACATATGCGTGGTTCAGGAACAGAATGATGATACAACCAATGATGTAGAAACCAGCCATGAAAGGAACCAGTTTTTCACATACTTTAGCGATGGATTTAACGCCGCCGATGATTACGATACCAGTCAGAACTGTCAGGACTGCACCTGTGATATAAGGAGAAACGCCGAATGTATCGTTTACCATACCTGTGATGGAGTTGCCCTGTGTACCATTACCGATACCGAAGCAAGCACAGCCTGCGAACAGTGCAAACAGGATACCCAGCCATTTCTGTTTCAAACCTCTTTCCAGAGCGTACATAGGACCACCCAGCATAGAGCCGTCTTTTGCTTTTACTCTGTATTTGATAGCCAGAACTGCTTCACCATATTTAGAAGCGATACCGAAACAACCTGTCAGCCATACCCAGAATACTGCACCAGGACCACCAGATGCGATGGCTGTTGCAACGCCGACGATGTTACCAGTACCGATGGTCGCTGCCAGAGCTGTTGCCAAAGCACCGAAACCGGATACGTCACCACTTGCTTCCTTATCAGGTGTTACAGAAAGTTTGATACCTTTGAACATATATCTCTGAATCACTCTTGTACGCAGTGTCAGGAATACGTGTGTACCAAACAACAGTACCAGCATGACGGGTCCCCATACAACCCCTTGGATACTAGAAATAACGTCCATCATATTAATTCCCTCCCTAGTTTAAAAATATAAGTCCTTTGGTTCGCAGAGACGCCCGGCAAGCCGCGGTTCCTGCTGGGTATCTCCTTCATATAAATTGATTAGAACTCACTGCCATTTTATCCAGAAATTGTAAATTCTGCAATAGGGACTTCCATATTTTAACAGTTTCTTTATACCTAAAATGTAAAAATATGTAAAAAATATGTGGTTTTTTCTCCATTTTCTATGGAATTTTTCAGTCTCTAATCCCATGAAATCAAGTGATTCCGTCAATGAAGCACAATTTTCCACCACAGGTGGAGTACAATCGGTTTATTTTTCACAGAAGTATACAATGTGCATTTTTGTTTGCTTTCTACTGAATTATATTCTTTTAAATGTAATAAATTTCATTCATTTTATCTAAAAATCGTTCTATTCTTTTTTACCATACGAAAAAAGTGTGGAAAAAATTCCACACTTTTTTCAAAAATGACGTTTTATTTTGAAATTTCTTTCAGCTGGAAAGTCATCACTAAAGGATTATGGTCAGAAAATTCATATCCTGTGTCAATGACTTCCAGATTTTCACATACCACATTATCAGAAATCAAAAATCCATCTACGGTTGCCTGGAAAGAAGTTTCCGGGTCATAAGGAATGTCCGTATAACGGGTACTCTGTGGCATATCTGCCTTCTGTTCCTCAGTCAGCGTATCCATGGCAACGGTAAAGCCTTCCGGGAGCATTTCTCTGGGGAAAATATGCGCCCAGCTGTAGGCTTCTCCTTCCTGAGACTTCTCGCGCATTTCATGATTGAAGTCACCGCCGCAGACAACATAGTTGCCCTTTTCCCGTTCTGCCTGCATGTCCGCCGCCAGCATGCCAATTTGCCCTGCTCGCACAGAATCGTCGTGACCATAAGCAGATAGATGTACATGATACAGGCAGAGATATTTCCCATTTTCCACGGGAATCTTTACCACCTGATAACATCTGTCTAAATCCAGCAACTTTTTGAACCCTTCCTGAATGGGCAGGCTTCTTCTGATGGCACTTTCTATGGGATAGGATGAAAAAACAGCCATACCGGACAGGGATTTCCCATGAGGCTCCCAAGGCGGCACCATCAGGTATGCAGAATCATAATTGACAGCAAATGTGGTGTCCTGTGCCGGGAAAAATTCTTTCAGCATACCATATTCATTGATGTGGTGACTTCTGGTAGAATCCAGATCCACTTCCTGAAATAAGGCAAAATCCGGTGCAATTTCCGCAATTTCCTCTCCTGCCCCTTTTACGCAGGCTACAACGCTTTCTGGACTTTCTGCGACAGATTGCTTGCCGCCATCCATGAAAAACGTAAATTCGGGCGTATATGCCCCAAAACCGATGTTGTAGCTGGAAATCGTATAAGATTGTTCTTCTTTCAGTACATGGCTTTCCGCTTTTTTCTCAATTCCCGTTTCTTTCCCATCAGGAATTCGGTGATAAGTCAGCAGTACATAAGCGGCATAACCAATGACTGCCGCCACTGCGATACCGCCGCATAATGCCGCGATTTTCTTTTTTCTTCCCAAACTTTCTCCTCCTTATGCCTGATAAATGGTCTGACCGTCTTTGACCGTCATCATGACCTGTATGTTTCGTATATCGTTCGGTTCTGCTGTCATGGGGTCTTTGTCCAACACCACAAAATCTGCCCGCTTGCCGGGAGCAATGGTACCTTTTTCCTGTTCTTCGCCATACTGTTTTGCCGCATTAACAGTAATTGCCCGCAATGCTTCATAAGCAGACAACTTCTGTTCTCCGCCCAGCACAACGCCGTTTTTCGTTTTCCGATTCACGGCGCACCATACCGTTTCCATCATATCCGGCGGAATCACGGGAGAATCCTGATGGAGTGTGAAAGGAATCTGGTTTTCCTTGGCATCTCTCACAGGGCTGATACGTCTTGCCCGTTCCATGCCCAGATTTTCCATATGCACATCGCCCCAATGGTACACATGGGCAAGGAAAAAGGATGGCGTGATGCCCAGTCTTGCCAGTTCCTCCACTTGGTCATGGCGCATAATCTGTCCATGAATCAAAACAGGACGGATGCCGGGACCCCATTTTTTCATCACTTTCTCATATACCCGCAAATACTGGTCGGCGGCTGCATCCCCATTGGCATGCATCAAAAGCTGCTGCTGTTCCCGCACTGCCCGTTCCACCAACGGTTCCAGTTCTTCGTCGGAAAGCATAGGATAACCCTCGGTGCCGTCTGTATAGGGCTTTGTCACCCATGCGGTCTTGCTCTGAGGAGAACCATCCAGCAGGACTTTGTATCCACCAACTTTCAAATGATGGTCATAAGTTCCTTTGCAAGAAGGAAAAGCGTCAATGAGTTCGGGACTATTTTTCAAATCCATATATGTCACTACATCCAGCCACAGTCGGTTCTGTTCATAGAGCATTCCATAAATGCCTTTGATCTGCTCCACAAACATCCCTTCCTGCACAGTGGTGATGCCTTTGGAAGCGTACAAATGCTGGGCTTTTTCAAAAGCAGATACCAATTCCGCTCCCGTAGGCAGAGGAAACTTGTCCATATTCTGAATGAGGGCGTTTTCTTCCAGCAAACCTGTCCCAAAGTCAATGCGTCCGCCTTCTGGGTCAGGGGTTGTTTCTGTAATACCCAATTCCGCCAATCCCATGGAATTGAGTACACCGGAATGACCAGAGGTATGCTGGATGAGCAGAGGATGTTCCGCAGTGATTCCATCCAGAAATGCTTTTTCCGGCAAGTGCTTTTCTTTCAGATTGCCGTGGTTGATGCCCTTCGCCAGCACCCATTTTCCTGCCGGCACCTGATTTTCCCGGATGAAATTTTCAATCCGTTCCTTCACTTCTGCAAAAGAGGACGCCTCTGCCAAATCCACCTGAAGCATACCGTTTGCCACACCCATCAAATGGCTATGGCTGTCAATAAATGCCGGCAGCATGGTCTTGCCTTCTAAGTCCACAACGTTCTCCGCATCTTTTTCCAGTTCTGCTCTTTTGCCTACTGCCTGAATCCGTCCATTTTCCACCAGTACCGCTTCCACAACGGACACACCCGGCTCCATGGTGTAAATAGTTCCCCCTGTATATAATGTGCCTTGCATTTCTCCGCCTCCTGTCCCGCTTTTTTTGTAATGGTATTATGATACCACAAAAAAATGAATTTCCATGTCTTTTTGTAAAAAATTTATTTTTCTTAGAAAAACATTCATAAAAAAGAAAGAAAACTATTATTTTTCCAAATCAAACAAAGAAAGAGCCGAAACTCCATATCTGAAAATGGAAGTTTCGACTCCTCATAGATTTCAAAAAGTATACTGATTAGTGACCGCAGTGGCCGCCGCAATGGTGGTCATGTTCACCGCAGTTTTCATGGTCGTGATGATGATGGTCTGCACATTCTGCATTGGCATTGAATACCAGTGTGCCTGCCAGATAATCTTCAACTACTTTTCTTGTTTCGCCTGTTACACCGCCGAATACAGAAATGTTTTTCTGTGCCAGTGCCATTTTTGCGCCGCCGCCGATGCCGCCGCAAATCAGGACTGTTGCACCCTGTACTACCAAGAAATCTGCCAGCAGGCTGTGACCGCTGCCGTTGGTGGATACGATTTCGTCAGACAGGATTTTGCCGTCTTCTACAGTGAAAATCTGGAACTGTTCTGTATGGCCAAAATGCTGGAATACCTGGCCGTTTTCATAAGTAACTGCTACTCTTGTTTTCATGACATTTCCTCCTCAAATTTTTTCCAAAAAGTCAATCATGGGATTCAGCCATTCGCCTTCATAGCTTTCTGCTTCCCCATTGTCACATCTTGCAGCGATTTCAGGATTGATGGGCAGTTTACATACAACGGGAATGTTGTGTTTTGCCGCAATTTCTTCGATATGGCTTTCGCCGAAGATCTGATGTTTCTTGCCGCAGTCAGGACAAACGAAATAAGACATATTTTCTACGATACCCAGAATAGGTACGTTCATCATTTCTGCCATTTTTACTGCTTTGTCAACGATCATGCCAACCAGTTCCTGAGGGGAAGTTACGATGATGATACCGTCGATGGCGATGGACTGGAATACAGTCAGGGGAACATCACCTGTTCCAGGGGGCATATCGATGAACATATATTCTTCATTTTCCCATACAACGTCGCGCCAGAACTGTTTTACAGTTTCCGCAATGACAGGACCTCTCCATACAACGGGGTCTGTTTCGTTATCCAGCAGCAGGTTTACGGACATCACATCAATGCCTGTTTTTGTTTTGCAGGGCATCATACCCAGTTCTGTGCCGTAAGCTTTTTCCTTCATGCCAAAAGCCTTGGGAATGGAAGGACCTGTGATATCTGCATCCAGAATGGCTGTCTGTTTGCCTTTTCTCTGGGTCAGGACTGCCAGTGTGCTGGTAACCATGGATTTACCAACGCCGCCTTTGCCGCTGACAACGCCGATGACTTTCTTAATGCTGCTGTGGGGATTTGGTGCTACCAGAAAATCCGCCGGTTTGCGGTTGCTGCAGTTGGAAGAGCAGCTGCCGCAGTTATGGGAACAATTTTCGCTCATAAGGTTACATCTCCTTCGTGTTTTTCGTCTTTTTTGCAGCAGATGGGATGACATTTTCTGCCGCAGGGTCTTGCGGTGCCTTCGCAAAGGTCGTAGTCGCCGCCTTTGATCACAAGCACCTTGCCGTCTACCAGGGACTCAGCCACTTTTCGTCTGGCGTCGTTATATACCCCCTGCACCGTTGTCCGGGCAACGCCCATCTGTGCCGCGCATTCTTCCTGGGTATATCCCGCCAGATCAATGAGCCGCAGGGTTTCGTACTCATCTACGGTCATGACCACCTCGCCGGAACATCCGCCGTTCAAAGGCCCGAATCGATTGCTTTTCGGCATGGCGCAAACCCTTCTGCACTTTCTCGGTCTGGGCATATGACACCTCCTGTTTTCGACATATGTTACTTACTCCTTCAGTATACTCCGTTTATGACATATGTCAATATAAAATCTGCATTTTTTACGAAACAAAGAGCAGGAAAAAAGCCGCTGAAAAGCACCTTTCCCTTAAGAAAACATTGGTTTTCTTTTCCTTGATTTCTTAAGGGGAATTGCGACGGCCATCTTGAGAAGAAAACATATCCAATAAAAAAAACTGAAATCCCCCATATGACAAGGATTTCAGCTCTTTTTGTTTTCTTCTATATCTTATAAAATCTCTTCTTTTTTCTTGCCCTTCAGCAAACATCCCACTACCATAGCCACAAGGAAAATGATGCCGTAATAAATGATTTTTTCCCCCAGAGAAACAATGGCAGCCAACACCATAAACAGGCTGGCACCGATGCCCAGTGCCGGCATGATGAACCGCTGCAAAACAGGCAGTTCCTTTTCCTTCCGTATGTGCATGAAGAAAATGGGGATGTACATGAGGTAAATGGTGATGATAGGCAGTTCAGAGCTATCAAAACTGAAATTACCAAACCAGGATGTTTCCACCAGATTTGCCCCATAGAAATAAGTCAGCCACAGGGCAGCCATGAACACACCCATGATGGCGGAGTTGGTAGGCATATTCGTCACTTTGTCCACGCCGCTGAAAATATGGGACGCAGGGCCTTCTCCCCGGTTTGCCATAGCATAAAAACTGCGGGTACATGCCATCATCAAACCATTCAACGTGCCGATGCAGGAAATGACAACGAACACAAACAGCAGTGTTCCCCCAACATTGGTAAATACCGTAGAAAAGGCAATTTTTGCGCCGGTTTCGCCGCCAGCCATAATGACTTCATTTTCCACAGCCCCTGCCAGTCCTACATAATACAGAGCATACACCAGCACAACGAAAACAGAGCCGAACATCAGCGCTCGAGGCAGGTTCTTTTTGGAATCCTTCAGTTCCGCATTGATACTGGTGGCACAAATCCAACCTTCATAAGCAAAGCAGGTTCCTACCACCGCTGTGAACAAAGGATTTCCGCTGACTTCCACAATGGCGCCGCTGGTGAAATTCTGTATCATGACACCGTTTCTCAATCCGTAAATGGTGCCTACCACCGCCATCAATCCCAAAGGAATCAATTTTGCCACAGTTGTGGTCACCTGAAATTTCCCTGCCAGTTTGGGAGAAATGGCGTTAACGGTAAAACTGCCGATGAGATACAAGCCGGCAAGGGTCATTGCCTGCGGGCCTGCGATATCCCATCCCAGCAGAACTGCCGTATATCTTGCCGTTACCCATGCCACCACAGAAGTCATGGCAGGAAAATAAATGACTGCCATAAACCACGCGAAATAGTATCCATATTTTCTGCCCACCATTACTTCCGCATAATCCACAACACCGCTGACTTTTTCATAACGGGTTGCCATAACGGCGAAGTTATAGGCACAAATAATCATCACCAGTCCCCCCAGAAACCAGGACAATATACCTAAGGGCAGATCGCCGCCTGTGGCCAACAATACCTTTTCCGCTTTGAAGAATACGCCGCTGCCGATAACGATGCCCACAACCATGGCAATGGCAGTCAGCAGCCCGTACTTCTTCTCCAGTTCTTCTTTCACACCTTTTCACCCTTTCTTGCTTCGACGCGTGTTCGCGTCAACGCTTTTATGCTTTGTTATGTGAAAGTAAAGATACCATTTTGTCATCGCAAAATCAAGTTTTCAGACAGAAATGCATTGTTCTTTTTGCTATACATCATGCACGATATAGGATAAAAATATAATTTTTACACGATTTTTTAAAATACAACTTCCTTTTTATTATGATTAAGCCGATATCAGACAAAATAATAGCGTTATTTGATGGAGTTTCTTCCTATTATATATATGTATTTTTCGGCAAACAAAAAAGAGAGTTCTGTTTTTCAGAACTCTCTCAAATCTTTTTTCTCATCTATATCGTGGAAAGCTTTTTCCTCTGCACAGTCAAAGACAAATACCTGCTCCGGTGATGCCAGCAGGATTCTTTTGCCGCCCTGATCTCCTTCCAGCGAAAGGAGCCGCTGCACATACTTACCGGAAAAAACAGCAGGATTTCCCCACACCCCCTGGTGTGCCATGCAGCCCATGGCTTTGCCGGAACAGAGAAAGCCTTCCATAAACGCCCCCAGATCTTCCTGTCTTAAAAATGGCTGATCTGCCACGGAAAACAGGTATGCCCCATCCTCTGATATGCCCAAATGCCTGATGGCACAATGGATGGAGGAGGCAATGCCTGTTTCCGCCTTCGGATTCCAAACCACTTCCGCCTTCTCTCCAGCCAATTCCTGTCGAATGGCTTCATGGGAAGTGACCACCACCAGACGCTCCTGCCGCTTCTCTGCCAACGCCGCCATGCGTTCCAGACTGTAGCGGTAGAGTTTTTTCCCTTTGACGGGATAGAGCAGCTTATTTTCCCCGAATCGTCTGCTCAATCCCGCCGCCAGTAATATCCAGTGGATTTTCATTTATCGATCATGCCCATTGCAATTTTTTCCGGTGTGATGGGCAGTTCTGTAAAGCGCAGGCCTGTTGCGTTATAAATAGCCTGTGCGATGGCAGGTGCCGGTGTATTGATAACGATTTCCCCGATGGATTTCGCACCAAAAGGCCCTGTAGGTTCATAACTGCTGTCAAATTCCACACGCAGTTTGCCCATATCCATACGGGTAGGGATTTTGTACTGCATCAAAGAATTTTCAGCCAGTTCGCCTTTTTCGTTATATGTGATGTTTTCATGAAGGGCCATACCGATACCCTGTACCAGACCGCCTTCTACCTGTACTCTTGCCAGATTAGGGTTTACAACGGTACCGCAGTCTACCACTGCCGCATAATCGATGAGTTTCACGCTGCCTGTTTCCGGGTCAACTTCCACTTCCACGGCGCCAGCCATGAAAGGCGGAGGAGAAACAGGTGAAGAATGAGCTTCTGTAGCAAAGAGAGCATTTTCCCCTGCGCACATGATGGCATTGCCGATGTCTTTCCGGCTGATGCTGCTGCCATCTTTCAGGCTGTATACTTTTTCCCCGTCAAATTCCACATCATCCACGGAACAGCCCAGTTTTTCCGCACCGTATGCTTTCATTTTGTCCACCAATGTCTGGCAGGCTTTCACTGTTGCCATACCGGTTACATAAGTGGTGCTGGATGCGTAAGAGCCGCTGTCGTAAGGAGAAACGTCTGTATCAACGCCATAAACAATGATATCGTCCACAGAGCAATCCAGACAATCTGCTGCCATCTGGGACAGAATGGTGTCACAGCCAGTACCCATATCGGATGCACCAATGGTCAGAGCATAGAAACCATCGTCATTGATCTTGATGGAAACGGAACCAGTATCCACACTGGAAATACCAGAACCCTGCATAGCCATCGCGATACCTACGCCACGGATTTTACCGTCAGGCATGACACGTCTGGGATATTTTTCTTTCCAGCCGATCATTTCCGCTGTTCTTTCCAGACAACGATCCAGTGTACAGCTGTTTGCTGTTTCACCGTAGTATGCGTGCATCACGTCGCCTTCTCTGGTCAAGTTCATTTCACGCAGTGCCACAGGGTCCATGTTCAGCTTCACTGCCAATTCATTGATGGCAGATTCCACAGCAAAGATACCCTGTGTAGCACCGTAACCACGGTAAGCGCCTGCGGACATTTTGTTTGTATAAACAACGTCATACTGGAAACGGAATGCTTCTGCCTTGCTGTACAGAGGAATGGATTTATGACCGGACAGACCAACGGTTGTGGGGCCATGTTCCCCAAATGCGCCTGTATTGGACAGTGTTTTCACTTCAATGCCGCGGATATGACCGTCTTTGTTGGCACCGATGCGCACTTTGATTTCCATTTCATGTCTGGGAGAAGAAGCGATGAGGCTTTCTTCTCTGGTATAAATGATTTTCGCAGGTCTGCCTGTTTTCAGTGTAACAATGGCGGGATATACTTCCGCTACAACAGTCTGTTTTGCACCGAAACCGCCGCCGATTCTGGGTTTGATAACACGAATCTTGGATTTGGGAATATCCAGCGCGTTAGACAGGATACGGCGTACATGGAAAGGCACCTGTGTGGAGCTGATGATGTTTAGTCTGCCGTAGGTATCCATCTGGGTATAAGTACGGAAGGTTTCCATCATGGTCTGCTGTACAGCTTTTGTGTGATAAGTGTTTTCCACAACCACATCGCTTTCCGCAATGACTTTATCCACATCGCCATGTTCTTCCAGACCGCTTGCGCACAGATTCCGTTTATTGTCCGCGCCTACAGGGCAAAGTGCCTGCCAGTTATCTTCGGGATGCACCAGAATGGGATTGTCCTTTGCTTCGTGGAAATCCAGCACAGGTTCCAGCACATCATATTTTACTTTAATGACTTTCATTGCCTGATCTACGGCTTTTTCTGTTTCCCCTGCCACAATGGCAACAGCGTCCCCAACAAAACGGACACGCTTGTCCAGAATCAGTCTGTCATAGGGACTGGGTTCAGGATATGTCTGTCCTGCCATGGTGAAACGCTTCTGCGGCACGTCTTCATAAGTCAGGACGCAAACGATACCGGGCAGTTTTTCTGCGATATCTTTTTTGATTTCCAGAATTTCCGCATGGGCATGGGGGCTGCGCAGCACCTTTACCACCAGACAATCCTTAGGGGCAATATCATCGGTATAAACAGGTTTGCCTGTTACCAATGCCATAGCGTCTTTTTTCCGAATGGGCTGATTTACATATTTCATTCTCATTTCGCCCCTTTCTTGTAATCCAGATAGGCATGAATGGCACGGAGCTGGCCTTCATAGCCGGAACAACGGCAAAGGTTGCCGGAAAGGTATTCCCGGATTTCATCGTCTGTGGGATTTTCCATTTCCTTGCACATTGCCAGTACATTCATAATAAAGCCGGGGCTGCAATAACCGCACTGTTCTGCCCCCTGATCTGCCAGAAACGCGCCGAATTCTTCCGCTTCTGCCTGACAGCCTTCCATGGTCACTACTTCATGACCGTCCGCGCGAACTGCCAGTGTGGAGCAGGACAAAACGGGCTTGCCATCCATCAATACAGTACACAGACCGCAGTTGGATGTTTCGCAGCCTCTTTTGACGCTGTAACAGCCGTGGTCTCTGACAAAATCCAGCAGAGCCATATCCGGTGCCACTTCAGCAGTCACATTTTTTCCATTGAGTTTTACAGTAATCTGCATCATTTGTCCCCTCCCATGAGCTGTTTCAGTCCTCTTTTCACCAGAACGCCTGCCACATGTCTGCGGTATGCGCCGCTGCATCTGGTATTATCGGCAAAGTCCATGCCGTTCTGCACTTTGGACGCAAAAGCAGCCAGATCTTCCGCTGTCACTTCCGCTTTCGCTAAAATGCCTTCGCTGTCACGTACCACAACGGGCTGACAGGGTCTTGCGCCGATAACTGCATAATAACCTTCTGCGTCTTTTGTCACTGCGCAGGAAACCACAGGAAAGTCTGTTTCTGTGTTTCTCTGGGACAGATAGACTGTTTCCAGAGGTGTCTTTTTGATGATGACACGCACCAGAATGTCGTTGTCTTTTTTCATTTTCGCGAAATCTGCCAAAGGCATTCTGCCCTGTTTATACAGTTCCACGTCGCAGTCCAGACCCAGCAGACAGCAGAGAATATCGGAAAAACCGAATCTGCCGTAAATGCTGCCGCCGACTGTTGCGCAGTTACGCATCTGCACCCCTACGATATGGCGCAGGCTTTCTTTCACCGCACCTTTTGTGTAAGCGTCAATGCCTTTGTGAGTTTCCAGCTGACGCAGGGAAACCATACATCCGATGGAAAATTCTTTTTCATCCTCTGTAATTTCGTCCAGACCCAAACCGGACAGATCGATGGCTGTCTGGATGTTCTTTCTGCCCAGACGCAGCCATACGCCGCCGCCAAATACCACGTTTGCCTTTTTCTGATTCAATTCGTATGCTTCTTCCAGACTGGAAACTTTCACATACTCCCGAATGGTAAACATGTTGTTCCTCCTTCCACATTCCTTCATGTATCTTTTCCAGCAAAACACCCTGTTTTTGCCGTTTTTTTCCTCTTTTTCGCTTTTCTCGTAAAAAAGCACCATCGTTTAGTATATCATCCAAAAGTACCTGCCGCAATGCTTTTTTCGGAAAATCTTCTTCTTTTATGATACCATATTCTCTGTAAAAAAACAGGCTCTGTACAAATTTCCATACAAAAAAGAGTATGTTTTCAAAAACAGCAATGGCTGAAATATTTCTGACAAAAAGAAAATAGCTGGAACCCTTTGCATTACAAAGATTCCAGCTATCTTTTCTGTTCCTATGAAAACTTATTCCAGTTCAAAGGCACCTGTATAAAGCTGATAATACTTGCCTTTTTCCGCAATCAAATCTTCGTGGGTACCACGTTCGATGATGCGTCCATGTTCCAGAACCATGATAACATTGGAGTTCTGAACCGTAGACAAACGGTGGGCAATGACAAATACGGTTCTGCCTTTCATGAGGGCATCCATACCTCTCTGTACAATGGCTTCTGTACGGGTATCGATAGAAGATGTTGCTTCGTCCAGAATCATAACGGGAGGGTCTGCCACCGCCGCACGGGCAATGGAGATGAGCTGCCGCTGACCCTGAGACAAACCGGAGCCATCACCGGAAAGGATGGTGTTATATCCGTTGGGCAGCATCCGAATGAAGCTGTCGGCATTGGCAAGTTTTGCCGCTGCAATACATTCCTCATCAGTAGCATCCAGTTTCCCGTAACGGATGTTATCCATAACGGTGCCTGTAAACAGGTTGACATCCTGCAATACAATCCCTAAGGAATGGCGCAGGTCTTCTTTCTTAATCTTATTGATGTTGATGCCGTCGTAACGGATTTTACCGTCGGCAATATCATAAAAACGGTTGATCAGGTTGGTGATAGTGGTCTTACCAGCACCAGTTGCGCCAACGAAAGCCACTTTCTGACCGGGTTTTGCGTACAGGCTGATGTTGTGAAGGACAATTTTTTCTTCTGTGTAACCAAAGTCCACATCAAAGAAACGTACATCCCCTGTCAGCTGGGTATAAGTGATGGTACCATCTTCATGAGGATGTTTCCATGCCCACAGACCTGTATGTTCGGGGCATTCCACCAGTTCACCGTTATCGTCATATTTTGCGTTGACCAGTGTTACATAACCGTCATCGGCTTCTTCTTCTTCATCCAGCAGTTCAAAAATACGTTTCGCACCTGCCAGCGCCATAACAACAGAGTTGATCTGCTGAGAAACCTGGCTGATAGGAGAAGAAAAGCTCTTGGACAGCTGCAGGAAAGAAGCGATGGCGCCCAGTGTCAGACCGCCGATGCCATTTACTGCCAGTGCACCGCCGACAATGGCAATGAGCACATACTGTAAGTTCCCCAGGTTCATCATGATGGGCATGAGGATATTGGCATACTGGTTGGCTTTTGTTGCGTTTTCACACAGAGCCGCATTCTTTTCACGGAAAATTTCTTTTGCTTTTTCTTCATGACAGAAAACTTTGACAACTTTCTGCCCGTTGATCATTTCTTCGATATAACCATTCACATCGCCCAGTGTTTCCTGCTGTTTGATGAAGTACTTCCCACTGTGGCTGGCAATGAATTTGAATACCTTCATGATGAAGAATACCACGATGGCTACCAGAATGGTCAGATATACGCTGGTGTAAAGCATTGCGCAGACAACCGCCACAATGGTAACGATGGAAGAAAACATCTGAGGTACGCTCATGGAAAGCATCTGACGCAGGGTATCTGTATCGTTGGTGTAACGGCTCATGACATCCCCATGGGTATGGGTATCAAAGTACCGGATGGGCAGCCGCTGCATGTGGGAAAACATCTGGTCACGGATTTTCTTCAAAATCCCCTGAGAGATGGAAACCATGGTACGGTTGTAAAAGAGGGTTGCCAGAATACCAATGAGGTAAATGGCAGCCATGGTCAGCACCGCCTGGAACAGTCCCGCAAAATCAGGAGAAGCTGTTTTCAGCAGTGGTGTGATATAATCGTCGATAACTACCTGCAGGAACAGGGAACCTGCAACACCTGCCACCGCACTGATCAGAATACAGATCAAAACAACGGTAAACCGCAGTTTATACTCTTTCAGATAGCTGAGCAAACGGTTCATGGTGACTTTGTCCATTTTTGCCCGTCCGATGGGTACGCCACGTCCGGGTCCTCTCATAGGTCCACTCATTCTTCCAGTCCCCCTTTCTGCTGAGATTCATATACTTCACGATAGATTTCATTATTGGCAAGGAGTTCCTGATGGGTGCCCATGCCGTTGATTTTGCCGTCATCCAATACCAAAATCAGGTCTGCGTCTTCTACGGAAGAAATACGCTGTGCAATGATGATCTTTGTGGTATTGGGGATTTCTTCTCTAAATGCCATACGGATGAGGGCATCTGTTTTGGTATCTACGGCACTGGTGGAGTCGTCCAGAATCAGGATTTTCGGTTTTTTCAGCAGCGCTCTGGCAATACACAGACGCTGTTTCTGACCACCGGAAACGTTGGTACCGCCCTGTTCGATATAGGTATCATAACCGTCAGGGAAGGTCTGGATAAATTCATCAGCCTGTGCCAGCTGGCAGACGTGACGCATTTCCTCGTCGGTAGCGTCCTCTTTCCCCCAACGCAGGTTGTCTTTGATGGTGCCGGAGAACAGTACGTTTTTCTGCAGTACCATGGCAACTTCTTCTCTGAGGGATTCAATGTCGTATTCTCTGACATCTCTGCCGCCGACTTTGACTGCACCTTCTGTAGCGTCATACAGACGGGGAATCAGCTGTACCAATGTACTCTTGGAACTGCCGGTACCGCCGATGATACCTACTGTCGCACCGGAAGGGATTTTCAGATTTACGTTATCCAGACAAAGTTTGTCGGCGTTTTTGCCATATGCGAAATTGACATGGTCAAATTCGATGCTGCCGTCTTTGACTTCATAAACGGGATTTTCCGGGTTATGCAGGTCGCTTTTTTCGTCCAGAATTTCTTCCGCTCTTTCCATAGATGCGTAAGAAATGGTAATCATAACGAATACCATGGAGAACATCATCAGACTCATAAGGATCTGCATTGTGTAAGAGAACATACTGGTCAAGTCCCCTGTGGTCATGCCCACAGCAGGGTTGTTACCGGAAGCAACAATGAGTTTTGCACCCAGCCAAGAAATCAGCAGCATACATCCATATGCGCAGAACTGCATCAAAGGTGCGTTGAACGCCAGAATTTTTTCTGCTTTGGAGAAGTCCTGATAAATTTCTTTGGAAACAGAACAGAATTTTTCTGTTTCATGGTCTTCACGTACAAAAGATTTGACTACGCGAATGCCATGCAGGTTTTCCTGTACAACGTTGTTCAGTTTATCGTATGTGCGGAATACCCGTTCAAAGATACGTTTCGCATTGGAAATGATGATTACCAGACCAATTGCCAAAATGGGGATGGCAATAACGAATATGGGTGCCAGATGGGAATTGATCTGGAAAGCCATAAACAAAGCAAAAATCAACATGATAGGACAACGTACCGCTACACGGATGGACATCATGTACGCGTTCTGAATGTTTGTAATATCTGTTGTCAGACGCGTTACGATACTTGCGGTGGAGAACTTATCAATGTTGGAGAAAGAATATTCCTGTACTTTGTTGTACATATCTTCACGCAGGTTCTTTGCAAAGCCCGCAGAAGCCACTGCCGCATATTTCCCGGACAGTGCGCCAAAGGTAAGAGAAACAATACAGCAGATGACCAATGCAAGACCCATTTTCAGGATGTACTGCATGTTACCTGCCTCAATCCCAAAGTCGATGAGGTTTGCCATCAACATGGGAATGATAACTTCCAAAATGACCTCACAGGTCACGAACAGCGGCGCCAGTAAGGAACTGGTTTTATATTCCCTGACGCTGCGAAGCAACTTTCTAACCATTCCAAAACCTCCTTTTTTGTTCGAAAGCATATTGGGTTCTTAACAAAAAGTTTCTTTTTCTGTTTCTTCCATATTATGCTCCAGTTTTTTCAAAAGAAGCAGCAACGTATCCATTTCTTCTTCTGTGAAATTGCGATACAGCTTTTCTTCCAGCATCTGCGCATGATGTACTGCTGCACCATGGATTCTGCGTCCATAATCTGTCAAAACAATCTGTTTCAGACGAGCATCATCATGAACAGAAAGCCGTTCAATCATGCCTTTTTCTTCCATCAAACGAAGCACTTTTGAAATTGTGGAACGACGTACAAAAAAATGATTTTCCAAATCACGCTGGTAGACAGGTTCTTCATGCTTGATCAAATATTCAATGACAATCATGTTATGCCCCGAAATGGGTTCCTGCAGCTTTTCTGTATTCATCGCATCCAGTTCACGGAAAAACAGATTGATTACTTTTTTCATCAACAATACCGGCTTATCCTGCATCATATTTTTCCTCCTTTTTATTTTGTTAGCCGTCGAACTGTTTTACATGAAACATTATACTGGTTTTCTGATAAATGTCAACGATCTTTCCTTGTTCTAATGAAATTCTCATTTTTCTCAAAAATCATCTTTTCTTGAGGCAAACTGCGACAATTATCTGCCAAAAAGCAATCTTCACTCAAAAAAATAGCCGGAACCCTTTTTTGTTTCAAGGATTCCAGCTGTATCGTTTTCTTATGGATTTTCTTCTTTTTCTGGTTCTGTTTGTTCTTCTTTCGGAATCAAACGCCAAAGCCCAAACAGAAAATAAAGTCTGGCGCATAACATCATAACGCCCGCAAGGATAAACATGGGTCTTACATTCAGCGTCATACCGCAGGCTACAATGGAAATGGCATACAACATCAATAATATTTTTCGCCGGATCCATAGACCTTCTTTTTCCTGCAGCTGCAAAATGCCCGTAGCCAAGCCGTAAAACAGCAGCATTTCCATGGTCCAGAAAATGCCGCTGAACAGCCAAGTCAGCAAAGCATTGTCTGTTTGGAAAAAGAAAAATACAATCTGCAAAACAGCAGCGCAGATGCCAAGCGTTGCCGTCAGCCCGCCTTTCTCTGCCATCATCTTTTTGGCGCAGTATGCCAAAATCAGATAAGCTACCCAATTGGGCAACAGATTGACAATACCAATATGCACATCAAAGAAAAGAAGCACCATGGCAAAAAGCATCCAATTTCTGATGTTTTTCATTTACATGTCTCCTTTCATGTGCAGAATACGGTAAATCTCCAGTATATTCATATCCGGCGTATATTTCATACTGTCATACAAATAGGCACATACTTTTTCTCCTGTGGATGTTTCCATTTCCAGTACAGGCACCACATCAATGACCATATGGGCACGGTTGTCCTTCTCCGTCAGAGATAATTCTGTTTCCAAAGAAAGGTTATCCCCCTGCTGATAGGACGCTGGAAACGTCATGGGCTGTCCTTCCCCGTCCTTCACCATCAGCAGATCGGAAAAATGATTTTCCATGGGCATACGAATGCCTGTGACAGTCAAATCTTCCGGTACCTCCATGGAATAAGAAGCATCTGTATCCCCTGCGCCCATCCGTGACCACGGCAAGGCCTGTTCTTCCTGCGCCGCCAGAAAACGTACCTCTCCGATGTCCACAGGCGTTTCTGTGCCGTCAGACCACTTGACCTGCATCTGGGTCAGCATTACATTGCTCAAATCCCCTATACGCTCTGGAACGTCGAAATCCACCCACATTTCATTCCAGGTATACATGCCATGCCCCTGCCATTGCTCAGTGTCTATGACTTCAAAAATCTCATCCTCCCCCAGTTCCGGGCAGGTAATTTCCAATGGCTGGCGTTTTTCATCTGCATTGGTGATGTAATAAAATCCCACATGGGAAGACTCTTCTGCCGTAAAAGCATAAGCGTGGGTCAAAAAAATCGGTTCCTGTAAATAAGCCAGGCGAAAAACAAAAAAGTTCAGTACAAAAACCAGCACAATGACTCCCAGAATCATTGTCAGTTCTCTTTGTTTCTTCATGTACTTTTTCGCCCCTTTCCTCTTTGTTTCTATCTATTTTTCAGAATATCAGAAATCAGATCAAAAAAATACTGATTTTTCAGGATTTTATGGAATTGTATGTAAAAAAATACACATAAAATCCATAGGATGGGATTTATATGTACGAAAAAAAATCCCGAAGACCCATAGGATCTTCGGGAATAAGTGAAAAAAAACATCTCTAAATTTTGCGATATTGTCCTCTTCCTAAGAATTGAATAAATCCTTTTTTACGTAAAATTTGCAATTTCTGTCTGATTTTTGCCTCTATGTTATGATTGTCTTCATGCTTTGCCTGCAAAATATCTTTATATTGATACATTTCCTGAAGAGAAAAATCCGTTGTTGGAATCGCATTGACACATGACAGCACATCCAAAAGCCATCCGCGGCTTTCAAGGCTCCCTGTTTGTAATTCTTTCGCTTTTGCATATTTTTCCATGACCAATTGCTGATCCGCAAGGATTTGATCTTTGATGATGGTTATCTTTCCTTGTTCCGGCATTTCTGAATATAAAATATTGCATCCCGTCCAACCAGCTCTATGGGCTGTTTCTGAAAGGGGTTTCCGTTTTTCGATAATGGCAGGCACAAAGAAATATCTGGGAACCAAAACCAAATTCAAAACCTGTAAATCGTCAGAATACTCCATCAAAAACAAATCCGGGCTATTTTCACTTGTGATACGCTCCATCATGGTGGCGTAGGCACCCGCTACAATTTTATTGCCAATCCTGCCTTTTTTGCTCTTTAATTCATAAATTGCACCACAGGCATCACATTTGAAATCAGAAACCGGCATATTATTGGGCAAATTGGAAATATGTGCATTGCCGCAGATTGGGCAAAAAATATTATAAGCTACCCAAGATTCACTCATGACTCTGATTTTTTGTGAATTGCTTCGATAACCCACAGCCAAATCTTGATTTAAGTTAAAATTTATTTCCATAGACGTATGCACCCTCTTTGTTTCATCAGATAAGATTAGCATCTTCCACCACTATACCTGTTTTTTCCTATGCCATCCAAAATTCCTCTGAAAAATGTTCTTTCCGGTTGGTGGTATTATAAGTCAAATTCTGCATTCATTCAATATCACTTTTATAATCTATCAGCATCACAGCCATACATAAAACTTCCATGTCATCCTTTTCATCCGTAAATGATTTAAAGCAAAAAAAATCCCGAAGACCCATAGGATCTTCGGGATGATGTTCCCAGATAAATGATTATCTCTTGGAGAACTGTCGTAGCGTTTAGAAAATATGCCTGTGGCATATTTTTAGCTGCGACCGCAGCAGCTTGCCTGCGAGGACCCTCTGTTCTCCACAAAAAAAATCCCGAAGACCCATAAGATCTTCGGGATGATGTTCCCAGATAAATGATTATCTCTTGGGTAAGTGAGATTAGCGCTTGCTGAACTTCAAGGGTCTGGTGCTGGTCCTGCCAAACACCCGGTGATTTCTTCGCTTTCCACCTGATTTTTGGCTTAATACTGCGGTTTTTCCGCACATCATGTTCTAATTTTTATTCCCGTGCACAGTTCACGAAAAGTAGGTTTTGCTCCTTATATGTGCCTTGC
>NZ_CAJMDQ010000053.1 GCF_905212195.1 uncultured Anaerotignum sp.
ACGCACCGCTTCACTACAAATCCTCCACGCAAAAAAGGAACCCCGCAACGCAGGATTCCTTTCTCAACACCAAACGAATCCCTACTTTAAAAGTAAGGATTTTCGCCTCGATTTTCTACCATATTTATTCGCCCACTTTTACCCGAAAAATCCGCTTTTACTCAGCATCATAATTATCCAGGAAATTGTGATACTCTCCATCTTTCTTATAACCAATGATGGTCTTTAAATTCACATTGCTGACACTATTGAAAATATTACTGTCGATGAACTCACTCTTTTTGCGAAGTTCCGTCACAAGATCTTTCATCTCCTCACGTTTCGAACCTTTTGCCCCGCCACAGCTTGTACAGTTTTCAGTAAAACGGCATGCACACTGGATAAACTGCAGGCGGTTGTAATCACGCCATGCCTTGATATCCTCTTCTTTGACAAGATACAGCGGACGGATCAGTTCCATGCCCTCAAAGTTCTGGCTGTGAAGTTTTGGCATCATGGTCTCCACTTTGCCGCTGTACAACATTCCCATCAGGATCGTCTCGATCACATCGTCAAAATGATGTCCCAGCGCGATCTTGTTACAGCCTAACTCTTTTGCCTTGGAGTACAGATATCCTCTTCTCATTCTTGCACACAGGTAACACGGATTCTTATCCACCTCCGCAACAGAATCAAAGATCTGTGTTTCAAATGTCGTGAGCGGAATATCAAGAAGTTTTGCATTTTCCTGAATAATACGCCAGTTTTCCTCGTTGTAACCCGGATTCATGCACAAAAAAACAAGTCCAAAATTGCGTTTTCCGTGTCGGTATAATTCCTGAAACAGTTTTGCCAAAAGCATGGAATCTTTTCCACCGGAAATACACACTGCAATCTTATCGCCGTCCTTTATCATTTCATAATCATGCAGTGCTTTGGTGAAACGGCTCCAGATTGGTTTTCTGAATTTTTTGATCAGGCTTTTTTCAATCTGCTCCGTGCGCTCTTTTCTTGAATCGTCCTCCATTGTCACGCGCGTGAGCTGATATCTTAACCATGCGCGGTAACCACCCTCTAAGTTGACAGTCGTAAACCCATCGTCCTCTAATATTTCAGCTGCATCACGGCTGTTTTCACCCACATGGCAGTATGTGCTGTGGGTAGGTGTTCTGCTGGTGATGGTGGTGCCCGTTTCTGTGAAAGTGCCTGCCCTTGTGCAGCCCTTGCAGGAAAAACAGACAGTACAGACCGCATCTCCAACGGCGGCAGAACAGACTGTAACAGAACAGCCTGCCCCTGTAGATACCGTTGAGGCACCTGTGGGAGAAATTCTGCCTTTTACGGAAGAAACGGCTTTGCCGCCCATTCCTTGGTGGGATGTGCTGGCAGTCATTTGGGTATTGGGGGCTTTGGGGAGCCTTGGATACCGCCTGATAGGCTATTTTCGCTTTGGCAGATATATCCGCCGCACAGGAGAACCTATGGAACTGGATGGGGTGCCAAAACGTCTGCGGGTCTGCGAAACAACAGCGGCAGTTTCGCCTATGGTCATGGGGATTTTCAGACCGACGCTGATTCTGCCGGAAACAGCCCTGACAGAAAGCCGCCTGCCTTATGTGCTGCGCCATGAATTGGTTCATTATCGCCGTGGGGATATTCTTTGGCGGTGGGTGGCTGTTCTGGCAACGTCTATCCATTGGTTCAATCCCATGGTTTACGTGGCAGCGGCACAGATGCAGGAAGCCTGCGAAATTTCATGCGACTGGTGTGTGGTACGGTCTATGGAGCAGGCAAAACGGGATGACTACATGCGGGTGATTCTGGAGCTTTTGGCGGAGGCAATGGCCAAAAAACAGATTTTGACTACACAAATGGCAAGTGAGAAGAAACAATTACAAAGGAGGTTTACCATGATTCGCAATCAAAAACCTGTGGGGATGAAAAAATTACTGTTGAGTGTCTGTGTGGGGACAGCACTTTTGGGGGCAGCGTGGCTGACAGGCTGTACCCTCAGGGAAACTTATGTGACAAAAGAGCAGAAGGTGGAAACGGCTGATGAAATCGGCGGTCTGGCAGAAGAAGGCAGTCTGCTGTTTGTAGGCGTAGACGAAGGCGGCAGAGCTGATACCATTTTCACCTATGAAATGTCCGAAGAAGGAAAGGCAACCATCTATTCCATACCCAGAGATACTTTCGTTACAGAAAACATGAAGATTCCCTATTTGCTGGTTCAGGAAAATGGGGATGAAAAGCTCATTCAGGCGGTTTCGGAAATCACAGGACGACCGGTAAAGGATTATGTGCGGATGGACTTGACGGCGGCAGAAGCAGTCATAGACGCTTTGGGTGGTGTGACCTTTACAGTGCCGCAGGATATGTATTATAGTGATCCCTATCAGGATCTTTTCATTGATCTGAAAGCGGGAGAACAGACATTGTCCGGGAAAGATGCTGTTGGACTGCTGCGGTATCGGAAGGGCTATCCCGAAGGGGATTTGAAGCGCGTTGAAGTACAGCAGGCATTTTTGATGGAATTGTTCCGTCAGAAATGTAACCCTGCCTATCTGAAAGAAATTCCCGCAGTGATGGATGCCATCAAGGGTCATGTGACAACGAATTTGATTGCGGAAGATGTGGTAAAATACGGCGAAGAACTTTATCACCTCAAACAAAATGGTATGGATGCGGTGGAGATGTATACCCTCCAGAATGGTGATATGTATTATGAAACAGCCCAGGAAGGCGGCGGCGTGAGCCTTTTTGCAGAGCAGTCAGCCGATGTTTTGACGAATGATGATAGCTTTGCAACTGAGCAGCCGGCTCTGGTGCCTGTAGGTCAATAAACGCATCAGTGCGGAATCTCTTTTTCAGGAGGGGTTTCGCACTTTTTCTTTTTCTGTATTTGTTTGCAGGAAAAAACATTTTTCCGGCGAAATGGTTATCATAGGAAAAATGTCAAAGGCAGAGAGGAATGAAATGATGAGGGCTGATATTTCACTGGATCTATACCGTATTTTCTGTGCCGTGGTGCGGACGGGGAACATGTCCCGGGCGGCAAAGGAGCTTTATATTTCCCAGCCGGCAGTGAGCATGGCGGTGCGGCAGCTGGAGGAACGCATGGGGGGAGAATTGCTGGTGCGGACGGCACGGGGCGTTTATCCCACGGCGGAAGGAAAAACACTCTATACCTATCTGTCCCAGGCCATGGGGCTCATTCAGGCGGCAGAGGATAAGTATTTTCAGATGCTCCATATGGAAACAGGGGAATTGAAGATTGGTGCCAGTGATTCCGTTATCGCTCATTTTTTGCTGCCTTATCTGGAGCAGTACCATAAGCGTTTTCCCGATATCAGCATCAAAGTCACCAATAAGACCACTTATGAATCTCTGCGCCTGCTGCGGAACGGCAGTGTGGATGTGTGTTTTGTGAATCTGCCCATTGAAGGGGATGGGGATCTGGACGTGACCCCTTGCATGGACATTCAGGATGTGCTCATTGGCGGCGAGCGGTATCGCCCTTTGGCGCAGGTGGGGATGGATGTGCGCAGTCTGCCCAAGTATCCGCTGTTGTTATTGGAAGATTTGAGCAATTCCCGCCGCTGTCTGGACAAATACGCCAGAGAAAACGGTGTGGAACTGAATCCCATTCTGGAACTGGGCAGCAGTGATTTGCTGGTAAGCTTTGCGAAAATCAATCTGGGACTGACCTTTGTCATTCGGGAATTTACGGAAGAAGCCCTTTCGTCAGGGGGACTTTATGAAATTCCCTTGGTGCCGCCGGTGCCCAAACGCCAGATTGGTATGGTGCGGCTGAAAGAAGTTGCCATGCCCCATGCCCTTCGGGGATTTGTGGAACTGATGGGTTTGGATAAAAATGACATTGACAAATGAGAATCGAAATGTTAATATATGAGCAGATATTCAAATGAAGGGAGGCAGAAGCTCCATGGAACAGCATAGAGAAGAAGTGGATATGATTCGGGAGCTGGACAATGATTTTGTCAAAGATCTGGCGGAATTTTTCAAAATCTTTGGCGATGCCACCCGTATCCGCATCCTGCGCCTTTTGATGGATCAGGAGCAGAATGTGGGAGAACTGGCAGACGCGCTGGATATGACCCAGTCGGCGGTGTCTCATCAGCTGCGTGTGCTGCGGCAGAATGGTCTGGTGCGGTACCGGAAGGAAGGGAAAACCGTTTATTATTCTCTGGACGACGACCATGTGCGGACAGTTCTGGAACAGGGGACTACCCATATTCGCCATAAATATGGCTATGAAGAAGATTAAATTTGCGGCGGAAGAACGCTTTCGCCCGCAAAAATTTTTAGGCAATACATGAATAACTACTCATATAATCAAATATAATTGGATTAGAGGTGTGAACCATGAAAGAAATGACCATTTCCCTGAAAGGGCTGACTTGCGCCAACTGTGCAGGAAAAATCGAAAAAGCCGTGGGAGAAATGCCAGAAACAAAAGAAGCAGAAATCAATCTGATGAAACAGGAAATGCGACTGGTGCCAGCGGCAGAAGCAGACCAGAGCAAACTGCTGGAAAAAGTAACAGAAACGGTACACAAATACGAAAGTGACGTGGAAGTATCCCTTGTGGAAAAGAAAAAGCCCCAAGGAGAAATGACCATTTCCCTGAAAGGCTTGACCTGTGCCAACTGTGCAGGGAAAATCGAAAAAGCCGTGGGAGAAATGCCGGAAACAAAAGAAGCGGAAATCAATCTGCTGAAACAGGAACTGCGTCTGGTGCCTGTTACAGAAGCAGACCAGACAAAACTGCTGGAAAAAGTAATAGAAATCGTACACAAGTACGAAAAAGACGTGGAAGTGTCTTTGGCAGAACAGGGACAGGCCTGCGGCATTGCCCATGGACATTGTGACGGGGATTGCTGCGGTCATACGCATTCCGAAGAAGAAGCTACAGGCAAAAAGCTGATTCTCCGCTTTGGTGTGGGGCTGGCGTTTTTTGTGGCGGCTTGTCTTTGGCAGAAACAGGGGCAGACAGCACTGTTTTTGATTTCTTATGCCATCTTTGGTTATGATGTCATTTTGCAGGCATTGAAGAATATTTTCAAAGGGCAGGTTTTCGATGAAAACTTCCTCATGTCCCTTTCTACTGTAGGTGCTATGGTCATTGGTGAAATGAGTGAAGCCGTTTTCGTTATGCTCTTTTATCAGGTGGGGGAAGCTTTTCAGGACTACGCTGTCCGTCGTTCCCGCCGTTCCATTACGGCACTTATGGACATCCGACCGGATTTCGCCCATGTGCTCACAGCTGACGGCAGTTTGCAGAAAGTTTCGCCGGAACAGGTAGCAATCGGCGACGTAATCGTGGTAAAAGCCGGTGAGAAAATCCCCTTGGACGGTACGGTGGTAGAAGGCAGTGCTCTGCTGGATACGGCAGCCCTCACCGGGGAATCTCTGCCCAGAGAAGTGGAAGCAGGCAGCACAGTTCTCAGCGGATGCATCAACCGGGATGGTCTGCTTCATGTGGAAGTGACAAAACCCTTCGGAGAATCCACTGTCATGAAGATTCTGGAATTGGTGGAAAACGCCGCCGGACGAAAATCCAAGACAGAAAAATTCATCACACGTTTTGCAAGGGTATACACCCCTGCGGTGGTAGGTCTGGCAGTGCTTTTGGCAGTGGTACCGCCCATTCTGGGACAGGGTGCTTTTTCCCAGTGGATTGGGCGTGCACTGATTTTCTTGGTTGTATCCTGCCCTTGTGCGCTGGTGCTGTCGGTGCCTTTGAGCTATTTCGCAGGCATTGGTGCCGCATCCAAAAACGGCATCCTCATCAAAGGCGGCAATGTGCTGGATACCCTGTGCCATACAAAACGTATCGTATTTGACAAAACAGGTACCCTCACAAAAGGTCAGTTTACTGTAACAAAAATTGAAGGCGAAAACCCGGCGGATTTGCTGGAAATGGCGGCGGCAGGGGAAAGCCTTTCCAACCATCCCGTTGCCCGTGCCATTGCGAAACACTTTGAAGCGGAAACTGGCAGACAGCCCGAAGGGGTAACAGATTACGTGGAACAGGGTGGTATGGGTATCACCTGTCAGTGGAAGGGCACCCATCTGGCTTTGGGGAACCGCCGTTTGATGGAAAAAGAAGGGGTTTCCTGTCCCGAAGCTGTGGGAACCGGTTCTGTGGTTTATGTGGCAAAAGACGGCATCTATCAGGGCTATCTGGTGGTGGACGATACCATCAAAGACGATGCGGCAGATGCATTGGCAGCGCTGACACCTTATGGCGTGACAGAAACAGTCATGCTCACGGGCGACGGCAAAGCAGCGGCGGAAAAAGTGGGCAAGACTCTGGGTATCCATCGCATTTATGCGGAACTGCTGCCGGCAGATAAGCTGCATATTCTGGAAAATATGCCCCAAATGGAAGAAGGCGCCAAAACCGCTTTCGTTGGGGACGGCATCAACGATGCGCCTGTATTGGCAGGGGCTGATGTGGGCATTGCCATGGGGGCTATGGGCTCCGACGCTGCCATGGAAGCGGCAGATGTGGTGCTTATGGACGATGATTTGCGGAAAATTTCTGTGGGTCTGCGTATTGCAAAGAATACAAGAAAAATTGTGATGCAGAATATCGTATTTGCCTTGGGTATCAAAATTCTGGTGCTTCTCCTCAGCGCATTGGGTATGGCCACCATGTGGATGGCAGTTTTCGCCGATGTAGGCGTGGCGGTACTGGCAATTGTCAATGCCATGCGGAAGAAATAAAACGAAAGTTTTTCCCTAAGAATATATTATTCTTCTCTTTCTTGATTTCTAAGGAGAAACTGGAAGAAACCCAATAAAATATGGATGCAATAAAAAAGCTGAAATCCTTTGTATGGCAAAGATTTCAGCTTTTCTTATTTTTTCATGAAGATGCCCTGTATCTGTCATCAGGGAGCAATATCTTTGGGTTTTGTGTCGGCATAGTAAATATCTTTTCCATCGATGCCGCTGATTTCACAGCTCAGATTGCAGGCGCAGCCATCCCCGGTGATGTAGAACACGTTCATGCCTTTTTGCAGGGAAATGGTCATTTCGTTGTTGACTTCTTCCGTTACGGCAGAGGAATCCAAAGGCACGGACATTTTTTCTTTGCTGCTTTCTGCATAACAGCCGATTTGGGCGTCGCCGGCTTCTTTGGTGAAGTTATAGTACAATGTCACTTCCGTATCCCTTGCGGCTTCTATGTAGAAAAAGGGCGTTTCTGTTTCTGTGGGGGTAGCTTCCAGACTGACGGCAAGGGCGTTTCCATTGGCCATACGCAGGGACTGGAAAACGGATGCCTGAGCTTCAACAGCGGCTTCTCCTGTGGGCAGAGGGGTAACAGGTTCTTTTTGTGCCTGACAGGCTGCAAGCCCCAGAACCAGTACACCACAGAGCATATATAATTTCATATTTTTCATATTATGTCACCTCAAAAAACTGTTTTGTGTAAACAGTATATGCTCCAATTTTTACATTACCCGAAAAGAATCCTTACATTTTTATTAAATAAAAATACAGCTTTGTGGAAGAAAAAGAACAGTCTGTGACAGAATGTAACGGTTTCGTTTCTCATTGTCAGAATATGGCGGAAAACAGCGGTTTTGGGTAAAAAAAACAGACAGCTTTCAGCAAGCTGTCTGTTTTTTTATTCCTCCGGTTTTGCGGGGGTGATGACTTTTTTCACATTTTTTTCAAACTTCACACGGGGAAGCATGACCATGTGTCCGCAGCCGCAGCATTTGATACGAAAATCAATGCCCGTCCGCAGGATTTCCCACTGGTTGGAGCCGCAGGGATGGTCTTTTTTCATTTGTACGATATCGCCAACAGAAAACTGCATGGTTTATCCCTCCTTTTGCTGTACGATATGCAGGGTGCGCTGAGGGAAGGGGATTTCGATACCTTCTTTGTCCAGCCGGTTTTTGATGCGGCGGCGCAGCTCTGCTTCTACGGAAATATTTGTTTTCACATGACATTTTGCCACGATTTTTACGGTAACGGCGGAATCATCCAGCCCTGTCACACCTACGATAACAGGAGTTTCCAGAATATCCGGCATGTCTTTTGTCTGCTCCATTTCGTCCCGGAGGATTTCCAGCACATGGTCGATGCTGGCGTCATAGGAAACGCCTACAGTGACAACGGCGTTGATGAAATCCCGACACATGTTGGTAACGGTGCCAACGGAGCCGTTAGGGATGATATGGACACTGCCCTGAGGGTCACGGATTTTGGTGGAACGCAGGGTAACGCTTTCCACGGTACCGGTGATGTTCTGGATGGTGACGATGTCCCCCACGGCGTAATGGTCTTCAAAGAGAATGAAGAATCCTTCCAGCATATCCGTTACCACACTCTGGGCGCCCAGACCAATGGCAACAGAGCCGGCACTGGCAACCACCAGCATGGATTTGGGGTCTACGCCGATGAATGTGAGGGCGGTGAAAATACCGATGAAGTAAATCACATATTTTACCACACTGGATGTGATGGAGTTCAGTGTTTTTGCTTTCCGCTGGGTCATGGCAAGACGCTGTTTTTTGGTCTGTGCCGCGAAGAATTTCCGCATGAGATGGTTGATGATGCGGATGAGGAACCAGCAGATGACAAACGTAGCCACAACTTTTAAGAGAACGAAGCCAACCTCTGTGGCTGCTTCCAGTAATTTTTCTGTGGCTGTCAGTGTTTTTTCCACCTGTTCTTCTAAATCAACGGCATCTGTTACCGTGGATGCCTGGAGCAGGATGGAAGGAAGATGTGAAATCATGGTGCAGTCCTCCTTTCATGGTAACGGGAAGCCGCCTGGACAAAGTGGCTGAAAAGAGCTTCCTGTTCTTTTGTATGCATAGATTCGGGATGCCACTGGACACCCAGCACAAAGTCTTTTTCTGGCATTTCCATGGCTTCCGTCAGGCCGTCGGCGCTGCGGGCACAGGCGTGGAAGCCTTTTCCCAGAAAGGATACTGCCTGATGGTGCAGGGAATTGACGGCGATTTTTGAGGTTCGCCAGAGTTTTTCCAGTTGACTGCCAGGAATGATGGTAATGCTGTGGGTGGCGTAGGGACGGGGTGCCTGCTGGCTGTGCTTGAGGGTGGTGCCCGTCTGTACTTCGATATCCTGATAAATACCGCCGCCTGCGGCAATGTTCATAATCTGCATGCCACGGCAAACACCGAAAAGAGGCAGATTCCGTTTCATAGCTTCTTTGCAGAGGGAAAGTTCATATTCGTCCCGCAGGGGCGAAATCTGTCCATTCTGGCGGATGGGTTCTTCCCCAAAGCGCAGAGGGTCAATGTCTCCGCCGCCTGTAAAGAGGATGCCGTCCACAAAGTCGGGAAAATCTTCCCCGGGAAACAGCAGCACGGGAGTGCCGCCGGCTTTCAGCAGGGCATTGGTATAATCTTCACTGATTTTGAATCTTGTTTTTTCATAGGAATAGTCCGGCGTAATGCCGATAATGGGTTTTTTCATCATGTCACACCCTTTCTCTGTTCTTTTACAGTATACAAAAGGCGGGCGTGTTTTGCAACTGACAGAAGTATCAGAAAAACTTGTCAGAAAAAAGCAAAAAAAGTCAGAAGGATAAAAAGGGGGTTCTTGAATTATGTCGGAAATATATGGTATGATGAAAAAAATGTCTATGATTTGGTAAGAAAATCAGAATAGGAGTGGATATACATGAGAACAATCGGCATCATTGGTGCTATGGAAGAAGAAATTTCTTTCCTGCGGGAAAAAATGGATATCGTTACCACCAAAAGTGTGGTTGGTCTGACTTATTATGTGGGACGTTACGAAGGGAATAATGTGGTACTGGTGAAAAGCGGCATCGGCAAAGTTAACGCCGCAGTCTGCACACAGGCAATGATCGACCATTTCGGCGTGGATTATATCATCAACACCGGCGTTGCAGGGGGTCTTTCTCCTGAACTGCATGTGGGGGACATCCTCATTTCCGTAGATGCCGTACAGCATGATATGGATACATCTGCTTTCGGCGATCCCATCGGCGTCATTCCTCGTATGGCGGAAAGCTATTTCAAAGCCGATGAAGCCCTTGTGGAACTGGCACAGGAAGCGGCAAAAACATGCGGTCTGGACTGCCGTATCATCACTGGACGTGTGGCAAGCGGCGACCAGTTCATCGCTACCCAGGAAGCCAGAGATAAAATCCGCAAAACCGTCAAAGGGGACTGTGCGGAAATGGAAGGGGCTGCCATTGCTCATGCCTGCTGGCTGAACCGGATTCCTTTCCTCATCATCCGCGCCATTTCTGACAGCGCCAATGAGGATGCAGGCATGTCCTTCGATGAATTCTGCGTCATGGCGGCACAGCGCAGCAGTCTGCTGACAGAAACCATGATTGCAGCCATGAAAAACTAAATTTTCCTATAAAATCAGGGGGAGAAGTCTTTCTTTTTGGAAGAACTTCTCCTTTTTGTTTTTCTATCCGTACAATGGGACAAAGCGTTAAAAAATGAACAAAAAACAGGGAAGAATTTCTATGTTATTTCTGGATGTATACCTATTGTCAGGGGCGGATGAGTTATGTATAATGCAAGGGAAAGGAAATATTTTGTATACGAACAAATTTAGATAAACAGCGAAAAGAAAGGGTGGCATTTCCATGACAGCAAAGACACATGGTTACATCACAAAAGAAATCGAACTGGAACAGATTTACCGTTTTATCCTGAGATATTTCGATCCCGAAGCAAAGGTAAACCGCTATGAAAACCGTTTCGGTGAAAGCAATGAAATGGCTGTTTACTTCACTTATAAGGGCGAAGAAAGACGTCTGTTCTCCATGATTTACAAGAGTCGTAAATTCTCCAAGACAGGCGAAAAGAAACGTCTGATCTTCCTGGATCTGGATTACTGGGGCCACAGCGTAGAAATCATGCGCTCCATCATTTCCTTCTTCAGCGGCTGGATGGACGAAAACGACTGCGATAAAGAAGGCCCTTACTACATCGACGAACAGCCCGACGGCGTAGTACCCAACATCATCAAAATTACAAGAAAAGAACTGAACAAACGTATGGGCGGTATGGTCGTTATCATCGACGATGACGACGAAGACGAAGAATAAGTCTGTCTGCATCATGAATTAGAACCGGAAATCTCTTTGTACAAGGGGGATTTCCGGTTTTTTTCTTTTGTGCGGCAATTTTTACAGGCAATTTGCGAGAAAAAATAGGAAAACCGTAGGATTTTTTGGCAGAGGCCTTGCTTGCAAAGGCTTTCGCCATTTGTTATACTGAATACTGGAAGCATATTGTTTTTTGTAAGAAGGGCGGTGGCAGTATGAACGAGGAGAAAGACATGCGGACGTTGATCGAAGAAGATCTGCAGCATAGTCAGGAAATTTGGGAATCTTATTCCCATGACAAGGAAAAACTGGGAGAATTGTTTCAACTGCTGCTGCAGCACTACGACGGAAAAATAGACGGCTTTGACGAAGATCTGTGGGTTATTCAGGACAGGGAAGACTGTGCCGATATGGCGGAAGTCTATCGAAAAAATATCTGTCACCTCCTGGAACGGCTGGAAGCCTTTCGGGACAATGGCTATTCCAACGAAGGACTCATGGAATACTATATCCGCAAGGAGCAGAAAGACATCGATTACAGCGCGGACTTTACCTCTGTCCGCATCTCTCTGGGCATGGCAGACCTGCCTGCAAGGGAAAAAGAAGAAATCATGATGAAGCTGGACGAAATGGAAGAAATTTGTGCCCAGGTGGTTCCCAGAAGCAAAAAGTGGCAATCCCTCCGGGAATATCTCATCTGGCTTTCGGGGAAAGAAGCCGATGTAGCCATGGAGATTCTGCCCCTGTTTTTCCGCATCAATGATACCATTACGAAGAGGCAGGAAGTATGATCAAACTCATTGTGTCCGATATGGACGGCACGTTACTAAACGACGAGAAACAGATAGATAAACGCATTTACGACCTTTTGCCCAAAATGCGGCAGGAAGGCATCCGCTTTGTGGTAGCAAGCGGCAGACAGTACCCTTCCCTGGCAAGGGATTTTCAGGAGCATTTGCCGGAAATCACCGTCATTGCGGAAAATGGCGCTTTGGTGATGCAGAATGGAAAAGAATTGTATTTCAAAGGCATGAACGAGAAACAGATTGCCCATAGTCTGGATATTATAGAAACATTACCGGAAACAGAAGGACTGGTCTGTGCGAAATATTGCTGTTATACCACAAGTCAGGAGGTATACGATCTCCTTGCCAGCCCCAAATTCCATTATGACTGTGAATTGGTGGACGACCTGTACAAAATGACAGATGGGGTCACAAAGGTTTCCCTCATGGTTTACGGAAACAGCACCACACAGTCCTGTTATGACGCTATGCGTCCTCAGATGCCGGAGGAAATGACGCTGGTCATTTCCGGTGACGCTTGTCTGGATACAGGCATCAAAGGGGTCACAAAGGGCAGCGCATTGGCAGCCTTACAGGAAATGTGGGGCATTTCGCCGGAAGAAACATTGGTATTCGGCGACCAGTTCAATGACGTGGAAATGTTCGATCAGGCTTATTACAGCTATGCCATGGAAAACGCTATGGACGGCGTGAAAGAAAGAGCCAATTTTGTGGCAGGAAATAATAACAACGGCGCCGTTGTCGACACCATTTGCCGACTGACGGGTCTGACCATAGAAGGAGAACTATGAAAAAGATAGCAAGCTACGCCTTAGGGTGTAAAGTCAATCAGTATGAAAGCGAAGCCATCGCCGAACTGTTTGCGGAAAAGGGCTATGAAGTGGTTTCCGTAGACGATGAGGCAGATGTATATATTATCAACACCTGTACGGTGACAAATTTCGGGGATAAGAAATCCCGTCAGCTTATCCGTAAGGTAAAACGCCAGAATGAGAACGCCATTGTGGCCGTTGTGGGCTGTTATGCCCAGACTGCGCCGGAAGAACTGGCAGCGGTGCATGGTGTAAATCTGGTCATCGGCACCAAGGACAAGAGTAAAATCGTGGAATTGGTGGAAGACTATCAGGCAGAACAGGGCGTGCAGAATTATGTGACAGACATTATGCACGAGCGTGTTTTTGAACCACTGGAAATCAAGAAACTGGCAAACCGCACCAGAGCTTATCTGAAGATTCAGGACGGATGCAGCCAGTTCTGTTCCTACTGTATCATTCCTTATGCCCGCGGCCCCATCCGCAGCCGTCAGCCCGAGGACGTTATCGCAGAAGTGAAACGTCTGGCGGAAAACGGCTTCAAAGAAGTGGTGCTCACTGGCATCCATGTGGCAAGTTACGGCAAGGATTTGAAAACCATTACCCTCACAGACATCATCCGTCAGGTACATGAAGTGGAAGGCATTGAACGCATCCGTTTCAGTTCCATTGAACCCAACGTGGTAACAGAGGAATTTGCGGCGGCTATGGCGGAACTGCCTAAGGTTTGCGACCATTTCCATCTGTCCCTCCAGAGCGGCTGTGACAAGACTTTGAAGGAAATGAACCGCAAATACGATACAGAAAAATATCGTCAGGCGGCGGCCCTCCTGCGGAAATACCTGCCCGATGTGGCAATTACCACAGACATCATTGTGGGCTTCCCCGGGGAAACAGAGGAGGATTATCAGGCAAGCCGTGCTTTCGCGGAAGAAATCGGCTTTTCCAAAATCCACGTATTCCCTTATTCCCCGAAGAAAGGCACCCCTGCGGCGGCAAGAAAAGACCAGCTGCAAAACGCTGTGAAACAGGCGCGGAGCCACGATCTCATTACCGTCAGCGACCGCATGACAGACGCCTTTTTGCAGAAGCATGTGGGCAAGGTGATGCCTGTGCTCTTTGAACGGTGCGTTGGGGACAATGTCTATGAGGGACATACCACAAACTATATGAAAGTCCACGCAAGAAGCACAAAAGACCTGTCTAACGTCATTGCGGATACAAAAATCCTCTCTGTGGCGGAAGAAATGGCTTTTGGCGAAGTGGAGGCATAAATCCCATTTTTTGTAATATTTATGTAAGGAAAGAACGGTTGCAATCCGTTCTGGTTTATATTATCATGGAAGAATAGAATTTGTTTGGAGACAGCAAGCATGTGCTGTGGAACGGAGCGTGATACACATGAGCAATAACATCAATGAAACACAATATTTCGGCAGAACGGGCAAGGAACCCGAAAATGAAGCAAAAAGAATCCTGATTTCCGTCAGCACGGCACTGCGGGAGAAGGGCTACAACCCTGTCAACCAGATTGTGGGCTATATCCTTTCCGGTGACCCCACTTATATCACCAGCTATCTCAACGCCAGAGCCATGATTCGTAAACTGGAACGTGATGAACTGCTGGAAGAATTGGTAAAAGATTATCTGGACAGAAACGAATAAGAAAGAGGCATCAATTTGCGTATATTAGGTTTGGACTTCGGTGATAAGACCATCGGTGTGGCAGTGAGTGACCCCTTGGGCTGGACAGCACAGGGCGTGGAAATCATCAAAAGAGAAAATCCACAGGAATTTAAAAAATGCATGCGCCGTCTGGCAGAAATCATCGAACAGTATCAGGTGGATACCATCGTTTTGGGCTATCCCAAAAATCTGGATAACTCCGAAGGGGAGCGGTGCGAGAAAACAAAGGTCTTTGAGGCGAAAATCAAAGGCAGATTCCCCAAAATCCCTGTGGTGCTCTGGGACGAGCGTTTCAGCACCATTGCGGCGGAACGTGCCCTGCGCATGGCAGACCTGAGCCACGATAAAAGAAAGAGCGTCATTGACAAAATGGCGGCAGTACACATTTTGCAGGGGTATCTGGACAGCAAGCAGTAAGCCCCCAGAAAGAAACGGAGAAGAACATGAGCGATATTTTTGAAGAAGCAGACGAACTGGAATTTGAAATTGTGACCATGACCGACGAGGATGGCACAGAAGTGGAATTTTCCATTATTGATAACGTAGCCAGCGGCACAGACCGTTACCTGCTGGTAGTAGAAACAGAAAAAATGGACGAAGACGAAACACAGGCTTTGATCCTCAAAGAAGTGGCTATCGACGCCAACGATATCACATATGAAATGGTGGAAGACGACGCGGAATTTGACCGTGTGGCAGAACTTTTTGCCCAGAAAGGCGAAGACTACGAAGTTTCCATCGACGACTGATTTTAGAATGGATAGGGTGGACGGCTGACCGACACCCTTTTCAATATATGTGCGGATAAAAAAGCGAACAGAAACGAAAAAGCAGAAACCTGCCTTTACAGAAAAATGGGACGTGAATTGTTTTTCAGGGAAGGACAGGATTGCCTGCTCTTTTTGTGCTTGTCTGAAAAAGGAGAAATAGACAGGTTTTGTTTTTGTGTTTAAAGCAGACTTTTTTACGCCATACTAACTTTTAGAAATGGATTACATAAAATGAAAAAAAGGAGGTGTGTTTTTTGGCAAACAGAAGATCCAAGCCCAAAACAAGGCTGAAAGTCATCGCTTTGGGCGGTCTGGAAGAGATCGGGAAGAATATGACCGTACTGGAATACGGCAACGACATCATCATCATTGACTGTGGCCTGGCGTTCCCCGAGGACGATATGCTGGGCATTGACCTGGTCATTCCAGATATTACCTATTTGGCAAAGAACGTAGAAAAAATCAGAGGCATCGTGCTGACTCACGGTCACGAAGACCACATCGGCGCACTGCCTTATGTGCTGAAACAACTGAAAGTGCCTGTATTTGGCACACTGCTGACACTGGGTCTGTTGGAAAACAAACTCAGAGAGCATAAAATGCTGGATAAGACCACACTGCACACCGTTGTGCCCGGCGAAAAAGTGAAACTGGGGGAAATGGTGGTGGAATTCATCCACACAAACCATTCCATCGCCGACTCTGTGGCGCTGGCAATCCAGACCCCTGTGGGTATGGTTATCCATACTGGGGACTTTAAGGTGGACTATACACCCATCGACGGGGATATCATCGACTTGCAGCGTTTTGCGGAACTGGGCAGTCAGGGCGTACTGCTCCTCATGAGCGACAGCACCAACGCGGAACGCAAAGGCTTTACCATGTCCGAAAAGAATGTAGGTAAGGTGTTTGAACGGATTTTTGAGGAAACCCCCAGAAACCGTATCATGGTAGCCACATTCTCCTCCAATATCCACCGTATCCAGCAGATCATCAATGCGGCCTATATGTACGGCAGAAAAGTTGCCATCATCGGCAGAAGTATGGTAAACGCCGTGAAAACAGCATCTGAACTGGATTATCTGTGGATTCCGCCCCGTACCCTTATTGATATCAACGAAATCAAAAACTATCGGGATGAACAGCTGGTTATCATCACCACAGGCAGTCAGGGCGAAACCATGTCTGCTCTGTCCCGTATTGCCAACAGTGAGCATAAACAGGTCAGCGTCAAACCCGATGATAAAATCATCATCAGTGCATCCGCTATCCCCGGCAACGAAAAGAACGTGATCCGCGTGGTGAACGAACTGCTGAAAAAAGGCGCAGATGTGGTATACGGTGGCATCGAAGACATTCACGTTTCCGGTCACGCCCGTCAGGAAGAGCTGAAGCTGATGCTTGCCCTGACAAAGCCCAAATTCTTCATGCCTGTTCATGGTGAATATATGCACCTGTCCAGTCATAGAGATTTGGCCATCAGCATGGGCATGGATAAGAAAAACATCTTCGTCAATAAACTGGGGGATGTGCTGGAACTGTCCAAAAACGAAGCCAAAGTCACAGGCACCGTACCGACCGGTCAGGTTATGGTAGATGGTCTGGGCGTTGGCGACGTTGGGAACATCGTACTTCGCGACAGAAAGCACCTGTCCGAGGACGGCCTTATGGTCGTAGTGGTTTCCATGGAAGAAGAAACCGGTCAGATTGTGGCAGGCCCCGATATTATTTCCCGTGGTTTTGTTTATGTTCGTGAATCCGAAGGCCTCATGGACGGCGCAAGAGAAGTTGTCATGAAAGCCCTGCAGGAATGCGAAGAAAAGAACATTACCAGCTGGAACTATATCAAGAACCTCATCAAAGATACTTTGAAGAACTATATCTGGCAGAAAACAAAGAGAAGCCCTATGATTCTGCCTATCATCATGGAAGTTTAAAGAAATAAAAAAGTCGGAAATCCTTTTTGGAATTTCCGACTTTTTGTATATCCGGGATGAAATGGGAGCATTGTCCATTTTGCTGGCGGTGCCATAGGGCTGCAAAAGCTTTTCGGGGGATTTTTGCAATTTTGGCAGGCAAATGTATTTTTTAGAATATCGCAGGAATATTTTGGAATTTCCCCCAAAATAGGGGAGAATTGTGTTATCTTTTAGGTATCATAAAAATAAAAACCATCTAAAGGGGGCTTTTGACATGAAATTCCAAAGAATGAAAGATGTATGTTTAGGGGCAACGGTGGCTGCTCTTGTTATGGGCGCAGCGCCTGCCGCTTACGCCAAGGTGGCAAATATGGACATTCCTGTTATGTTTAACAACATCAAAATCGTTGTAGACGGGAAAGAACTGAAAACAGACAAAGAACCTTTTATCTACGAAGGGACGACATACCTGCCTGTCCGCGCCGTTGGGGAAGCCGTAGGGAAAAACGTCACATGGGACGCTGCTTCCAAAACCGTTATCTTAGGGGAAACAGAACAGAAAGAAACAGAAAAAGAACCGGAACAGCCGGAAGAAACCACTTCTGACGATGACAGCAGATTGGGAGAACTTGCCAGCAAACCCAGCACCAATGTCAATAACATCAAAATCCAGTGTACTGGTGCCAGAGAATCTGCTGGATATACAGACGGCATCGAAGTAGATTTCAAATTCACCAATAACAGCGACTTGGAGCATACAGTCATACTGGATGAACTGAAAGTCAACAACAAAGAGGTAGAAGGTTATCTCTATGCCGATGTTCTGGGCAAAAGAGCGGAAACAGACCGTCTGACCATTAAAGACAGCGATTTGAGCCGTGCCGGTATTGACAAAATCTATAATATTAGTGTAGTATTCCGTGTATATAACCATGAAGATTGGGATGACGTGACTACAAACGAAATGATCATGAATTTTAATTAAACATAAGACCCCCGATTGGTTTCCAGTCGGGGGCTTTTTTGCAAAAGGAGAGAAGAACCATGCAGTCCGTTGGGGAAATCAAAGAAATATTAAGCAGCTGTCCCGTGGAAAAACTGCCGGAAGTTTTGCCGGAATTTGTCGCCGACAGCCGCAAAGGCGTCCAGAGCCTTGTGACCCGTTTCCAGAAAAAATACGACGCATATTTGGCGGAATTGGAACGTCTGGAAACATTGCTCACTTATGAACGGGAGTGCTACGAAAAGGGCTTCGAACTGGTGGCAGGCATTGACGAAGTGGGCAGGGGACCTCTCGCTGGCCCTGTAGTGGCAGCAGCGGTGATTCTGCCGAAAAACTGCAAGATTCCCGGTGTCAATGACTCCAAAAAGCTTTCTGCCCAGAAGCGGGAGGAGCTTTGTGAGATTATCAAGGAACAGGCAGTGGCTTGGGCAGTGGGCGTGGTTTCCAACGAGCGCATTGACGAAATCAATATTTTGCAGGCAACTTATGAAGCTATGCGGGAAGCCCTTTCCAAACTGGAAGTACAGCCGGACTTTATCCTTGCGGATGCCGTGACCATTCCCAAGGTATCCACACCCCAGAAAGGTATCATCAAAGGGGACGCTAAGAGTATTTCCATCGGTGCCGCCAGTATTGTGGCAAAGGTCACCAGAGATGCCATGATGGAAGGCATGGCGGAAATCTATCCACATTACGATTTTGCTTCCAATAAGGGTTACGGCTCCCAGAAACATCTGGCAGGCATTGCCCAGTATGGCATCTGTCCCATCCATCGCCGGACATTCGTGAAAAATTTCTTGAAAGAAGATTCTGCACCCAAGGAAACAGGCAACCGGGGCGAACTCCTTGCCGCAAAGGAAATGAAGAAAATGGGCTATGAAATTCTTGCCCAGAATTACCGAAAAACCAGCGGAGAAATTGACATCATTGCCCAGAAAGATGGTATACTGGTATTTACGGAGGTAAAAACCAGAACCAGCACCGCTTA
>NZ_CAJMDQ010000054.1 GCF_905212195.1 uncultured Anaerotignum sp.
AACAACTGCGGCTGTGACAATGGTGACGCTTCCATGGGCGCACCCATTGCCGTTAATGTCACATTAGGTCTGTTCACAATCATCAAACTGTTCCGTACCGTAAATATGCTGGTACACAGCTTTGGTAACTGCGTACCTGAACCTTGCAGCATTTCCACAAACGGAGATGTAGATCCTTGCCGTAACTTCGACCGGGTACCTTTCCCTCTGGATCTGTTCTCTCCTTCCACACAGCCCCACTCCTGCTGCGGTTTCGGTGACACATACGGCTCCGCAAGCTGTCGGGAAGAATGCAGCTGCAATGACAGCTGTGATTCCGGCTGTGGTTCCAACGCCCGCAGTGGCTGCGGTAATTCCTGCGGCAACACCTGCGGCTCTAACTCCTGCGGCTCCAATTCCTGCGGCAGCAACCGCAACTCTAATTCCTGCGGCAACAGCAATAATTGCTGCAGAAGATAACACACATCCACACAATAAAACCTCCCCCTCATTGATATCATAACAAAAAGCCGCCAAACCTCTTGGTTTGACGGCTTTTTTCCTTGATTATCCCTGCTGTCTGGGATAAACCATATTTTCTTCTTTGATCTGTTCCAGCACTTCTTCCAGGAACTTTCTGCATTCGATTTTTGTAATTTCCAGATTATGATCCAGATAATTGCCGCACATTTCCGCTTTTGCCGCAGGAATTTCACCTGTAAATTCAGCCATATAGCGGTATGCGTCTGCCATGATTGGCGCAACATCCTTGGATTCCAGATCGCCTTTAAAAATCACATACATCCCTGTACGGCATCCCATGGGGCCTACATAGATGGTCTTATCTGCCCACTGGTCATGTCCGCGGAAAAATGTTGCCATCAGATGTTCAATGGTATGCATCACAGAAGTATCCATAACCATTTCACGGTTAGGCTCTTTCATTCTTACGTCGAATGTGGTCAGTACACCATCACCCACGGTATCTTTTCTGGAAACATAAATCCCTCTTAACAAACGATTATGGTCAATGCCAAAACTTGTAACGTCCATAATGATCCTCGCTTTCTGTACTCTGTTCTGTTTCCCTATTGTATCTTTTTTTGACAGAAAAAGCAATAGCGCACGCCTTTGGAAAAAACATTGCTTTTTATACCGTAAACCGTTATAATGTATAAAAATAGAAACATCACCAAGGAAAGAGGGAAAGATTATGGCAAAAGAACTGACAAGAGATGAAGCATTTGCATTATTAAAGGAATATAACAAAGAACCTTTCCACATTCAGCACGGCGAAACCGTAGAATGTGTTATGCGCTATTTTGCACAGGAACTGGGCTATGGCGATGATGTAGAATTCTGGGGTATGGTAGGTCTGCTCCACGACCTGGATTTCGAACTTTACCCTGAACAGCACTGCATCAAATGCCAGGAAATCATGAGAGATCTGGATCTGGATGAAAAACTTATCCACGCTGTTGCCAGCCATGGCTATGGTATCTGCTCCGATGTAGAACCCGTTCACGAAATGGAAAAAGTGCTCTTTGCTACAGACGAACTGACAGGGCTTATTGGTGCTGCTGCATTGATGCGTCCTTCTAAGAGCGTACAGGATATGGAACTGAAATCCCTGAAAAAGAAATTCAAAGACAAATCCTTCGCTGCTGGCTGTGACCGTGACATTATCCGCCGTGGTGCAGAACAGCTTGGCTGGGAACTGGATGATCTGCTGAACCGTACATTGCAGGCAATGAAATCCAACCCCAATTACTAAAGCATAAAAAGGCTGGAATCTTTTATGATTCCAGCCTCTTTTTTATACTTCCAAAGAAACGGTGCTGCCTCTGCTGCTCTTTTTCACAATCAGTTTCTTTTCAATGCTTTCCTTCAATTCTGTTACATGGGAAATAATACCCACCATACGGTCTCCGTAAGAAAGCTGCTGTAAAATACGTACCGCCTGTTCTCTGGATTCTTCATCCAATGCGCCAAAACCTTCGTCAATAAACATGGCTTTGATTTCCACGCCGCCGGCTGTTTGCTGAATCAAGTCAGACAGACCCAACGCCAGACTCAAAGAAGCCTTGAAAGCTTCACCGCCGGAAAGAGACTTAACACCTCTTGCCTTGCCTGTGAAATAGTCCATGACTTCCAATTCCAAGCCAGATTGAGAACGCTTATTGGCTGCCACTTCCGCACGACGCAAATGATACCGTCCATTGGTCATTTCCGCAAAACGCAAGTTGGCTGCCGCCAGAATCCGGTCAAAATAGAATCCCTGCACAAACTGTTCAAAGGCAATCTTATCTTTCTGTGCCAATTCCCCGTTGGCTGTCTTAGACAATTCTACAATAGGAAGATAATCCTTTTCTGCTTTCTTCCATGCCTGCAATTCCTTCCATGCGCTTTCTGCTGCCTTTTTTCGGGTCTGCCACAGTGCTTTCTGTTCCTGTACTTTGTTCTGGAGTTCTTCTTTTTCTACACCCAGGCGTTCCATTCTTTCTTCCAGTTCTGTCAAATCCTGATAAGTTTTGCCTGCTGCTTCTGTTTGTTTATTCTCCAAGTTTTGTTTACTTGTCTGCAATGCCACAAAATACGCCCGGTTTTTCTCTTCCGCCTGTTCCAGAATTTCTCTGGAAACAAGGGCATTTGCAAAATCCGCTTTATCTTTGAATTGCTGTTCTTCCAATGTTTTCAGGAAAGCTTCTTTTGCCTGTTCCTTCGCATCGCAGCTTTCTTTGAAATTATCTCCTGTCTGCTGCAAAAGAGCCTGGGTACTTGCCAATGCTTTTTCTGCCTGCTGCTTTTTGTTTGCCGCATCCTGCAGCGCTTCTTCTTTTTCCTTGATGGCAGCACAAAGCTTTTTCCATTCAGCTTGGGCTTCTGCCAAAGTACCTTCGCCAATACGCTGTACTAATTGGTTGAATTCCCCTTTCTTCTGACTCAATGCGCTTTCCTGCTGACGCAGTAATGTGTCTGTTTTATCTAAAGAATTCTGCAAGTTCTGCTGTTCTTCTCTTGCTTTTTCCAGTTCATCAGGAACTTTCAGCAGGTCTTTCTCCTGTTTTTTCGTTTCTTTCAAATCGGTATCCAGCTTACTTTCTTCTGTTTGCAAAGAAACTGCCAGTTCCTGCATTTGAGAAGGTTTTTCCAATCCCAGTTTTTTCAGGCCATTTCTCACATTATCCCGAAAATGTTCCAGAGAAATGCTTTTTTCTCCGCTTTGTTTGGAAAGTGTTTCTGTCTTTTCACGCTCTGTTTTTTCCACTTCTCGCAGTCGATTCCATTCTGCCTGGGTAGGCGCTTTGGCAGGACGCACAGCCTTTGCCGGATGATGCACAGAACCGCAGACGGGACAAGGCATGCCTTCTGTCAGCGTTTCCGCCAGAATGCCAGCTTGAGCATCCAGATAATCTCTCTCCGCCTGATCTGCCACGGCTTTTGCCTGTTCCCATTTTTCTTTCGCTGCCTGATAATCTGACTGAATTTTTTCCAGGTCTTTCTTTACTTTCAGACCATCCTGAACAGCATCTCTGGTTTCTTTCAGCAATTCTTTCTGTTCCTGCAAACGAGTTTTCGCCTGCTCCAGCGCTGACAAACGCTGCTGAATAACAGGAAGCTGGCTTTCCTGCTGGCGCAAATCTTCCAGACGTTTTTCCAAAGTGGTCTGATTTGCCTCCAGCTTTTCTTTTTGCGCTGTTGTTTTTTGGATTTCTGTCTGCTGATTGGTGATGTCTCTCGCTGCCTGTTCTTTCGCTTCAAAATCCTTCAAGCGATCTTCTTTTTTGGCCGCTTCCGCCCGATCATTTTCCAGCTGTCCACGCAAGGGTTCCAGCGCATTTTCCTGTTCTATTCTGTTTTGGAGTTCTTCTTTTTCTTTCTGTTCCTGACCCTGCAGTTCCTTCAACCGCAATTCCAGACGATCTGCCGCGTCTTTTTTCTGCTTCCAGTCCACTGCTTTGGGCTGTACATAGTCAACGGCACGACGCTGTTTCTGGAGTTCTTCTTTTTTCGCAAGCTGTGTGGATTCTTCCTCCAAAAGCATTTGATGATCTTTTCTTGCTTTTTCCAAAGCATCCAACAGGTGGTTGGTGTTTTCCCCATCTGCCTTTTTTGCGGCAATTTTCAGACGTTCTTCTTCTTTTACGGCAATTTCTTTTTCCTGCTGAAGCCAGATGTTTTCCGCTTTTTCATATTTCGCTTCCGCTTCTGTCAAAAACTGCTCTGCTCTTTGGAGCAGTATATTTTCGTCCGTTTCTTCAATGCCGCACTGAGAAAGATATGTCAAAAGCCGCTTACCGCTGTCCTCAAAGGCTGTGCGGTTTTCTTTTTCCAATTCTTTCAGTTTTTTCTGGAATGCCAGATAAAAATCTGTATGGAATACCCGACGGAAAATGGCACCGCGTTCCACACTGTCCGCATAAAGGAGTTTCAAGAATTCCCCCTGGGCAATCATAGCAATCTGTTTGAATTGCTTTGCGTCAATGCCCAGCAGTGTTTCTGCCGCTTTTTTTACTTTTTCCGCACCAGACACGACACTGCCATCAGGATACCAAAGGGTTGCATCTGCCGTTTCTTTTGTGGTGCCTTCGCCGGATTTTTTAGGGCGCAGATAAGCAGGGTTTCGCAGAATACGATAGGTTTCCCCGCGATGGGAGAAAGTTAAGTCCACAAAGGTTTTTGTAGACGGAGAAGCAAAGTCACTGCGCAGGCTGTCTACCTCACGGTTGGAGCCGCTGACTTCTCCGAAAAGAGCAAAACAAATGGCGTCAAACAATGTTGTTTTTCCGGCGCCAGTGTCCCCTGTAATGAGGAAGATCCCCTGTTCTCCCAATTTTGAAAGAGGAATCTGCACACTTCCCGCATAAGGGCCAAAGGCGGAAACAGTAATTTCCAATGGTTTCATTCTTCAACACCTCCCAAATCCTGCCAGATTTTTTCCACAAGGGCTTTTTGCGCCTGACTCATTTCATGGTCATTCTGTTTTTCAAAGAAACCAGCGAAAAGCGCAGGCCCGGAAAGCTGTTCCTGATCCATCTGCAAAGAAAAATCCTGCTGTCTTTCCCCACGCTGTGCCATTTCCAATGTCATCAGGTTGGGATAATATACACGCAGTCTTCCCACAGGGTCATAGACTGCCCCTTCGTCTGTCAAAATTGCCCGCACATAATCTTCTGAGCCGCCCGCTTCCTCTGCCGCTTCCAAAAGATCAGCCAATGTTCCTTTGATTTCACGCAAAGGATGTAAAGGTTCTAAAGGAAGAAATTCTGTGGTGATATTCCCTTTTTCCTGTATTTCCACAAGAGTCACGCCCTTTTTCTGGCGCAGTTCAGAAAAGGAATATTTCAAGGGTGAGCCGCCATAGCGGATGGTGTCCCGTCCGATGCGCTGAGGGCTATGGAGATGCCCCAAGGCCACATAGTCAAAGTCAAAGAACAGGCTGGCATCCATTTCATCTACACCGCCCAGTGTCTTTGTTTCAGAATCGCTTTCTTCTGCCGTTCCTTTCCATGTGACAAACTGGTGTGCCAAAAGCACATTGCGCTTTGCGGTGTCTATATCCACTGTTTCCAAAGCCCATTTCACAGCTTCCGCATAAGTCAGGCTTTCGCCACCCTCCCGAAAAGCGGAAACTATGGCAGGTTTCAAAAAAGGAAGCAGGTAAAAATGGATTTCTCCAAAAGCATCCTCCTTGCAAACGTGATACAGCTTGCCATCAAAAGCACCGCAGATATGCAGATTTTGCTGCTGCAAAATGCGGCTGCCGAAGTCCACACGTCCAGCGGAATCATGGTTGCCGGAAATGGCATAAACCGCAATGCCCATCTGCTGCATTCTGGTTAAGAATTCGTCCAAAAGCTGCACCGCTTCCACAGGGGGAATGGGTTTATCGTACAAATCACCGCTAAGCAAAATGCCATCCGGCTGATACTTTTCTGCTAAAGCGCAGACCTGCTCCAACACATACCGTTGATCCGGCAGCATGGAAAAGGCATAGACACGTTTGCCCAAATGCAGGTCACTTAAATGAAATAACTTCATTTGTCATTTCTCCTTTCTATGAAAATTCTTTCAAAAAAGAAAAGCCCGTTTCCACGGGCTTTCTGTTTCTGGAAATGCCCCGAAAGACATACCGTTTTTATTTATCAATCTCTTTCATAAGGTGTGATGACCCATTTGATGCAGCCATCCAGTTTATTTTCGAATACCCGATAGCCTTCCATGACATCATTCAAAGGCGCACGATGGGTAATCAGGCAGGATGTGTCGATTTTGCCGCACTGAATCATCTTCATGATGTCTTCACAGCAGTTTGCATCCACGCCGCCTGTTTTGAATGTCAGGTTTTTGCCATACATCAAATGCAGAGGCAATGCCTGTTCTTTTGCGTACAGTGCAACCAGAACCACAATGGCATTGGGTCTTGCCACTTTCCATGCCAGCTGGAAAGTATTTTCGCCGCCAGCTACTTCAAAGACACGGTCAGCGCCTCTGCCGTCTGTCAGGCGAAGGACTTCCACTTCCACATCCACTTTTGTGGGGTTCAGACAAATATCAGCCAAGCCCTGTTCTTTTGCCAGTGCCATTCTTTCTTCACTTACGTCTACAACAATGACTTTCGCAGGGCTGTAAAGGCGGATGCTCATAAGGGTGCAAAGACCTGTGGGGCCTGCGCCCAGTACCACAACAGTATCCGCAGGTTTGATTTCGCCGATGCTGGCAGCCCAATAGCCTGTTGCCAGAATATCACCATTGAACAGTGCCGCTTCATCAGAAACATCATCGGGGATAGGTGTCATGCCGTTATCAGCAATGGGTACACGAACATATTCCGCCTGACAACCGTCAATACGGCAGCCCAGTTCCCAGCCGCCTTCTACACAGTTATTCACATAGCCTCTTTTGCAGAAGAAGCATTCGCCGCAGAAAGTTTCTACATTTACGGAAACACGGTCGCCTGCTTTGAATTTCTTCACAGCGCTGCCCACTTCCACAACTTCCCCTACAAATTCATGACCCAGAACGGTATTTTCTTTTGCACGGGGTACAGTGCCATGTTTGATATGTAAGTCACTGGAACAGATTGTGGAACGTGTCACTCTTACAATGGCATCTCTGGGGTCCTGAATCACAGGAACGGGTCTATCTTCCAGTACTACCTGTCCTTTTCCTTTGTATACAACTGCTTTCATTGTTTTTTCCATGGTATTTTTCCTCTTTTCTCTTAAAACTCAGCCAGCAAACGGTCAATTTCTTTCTTGGCATCTTCCAGGATTTCTTCCACAGGACGCACGCCTGTATCCAGTCCATCCCCTGCGACGCAGTCATAACGAGGGATGCCAAAGAAATCGCACATTGCCCAGATGTAACGGGAACCCATTTCCATAGGATTGTCGTTATAGAATCCGCCTCTGGTGGTCAGGTAAATGAGCTGATCCGCTTTGCAGGTGCCGAAGCAGCCTGTTTCGTTGCAGCCAAATGTAATGCCTTCCACACAAAGGTTTTCAATATATACTTTCAATAAAGCAGGGAAGCTCAAATCCCAAAAAGGTGCAGCAATGACAATCTTGTCCGCTTCCGCAAACTGATGGGCATAACGGAACCGTGGATGGTCGAACTGTTTATCTGCCAGCAGACGTTCCCGCTGTTCAAAAAATCCATCTGTAAAATAAGATAAAGACTCATCCATGAGGCAAAGTTCTTCGATTTCATAGCCTTCTTTTTTCCGCAGGCCTTCCAGAAAATGATCTGCCAGTTTCTGTGTTCTGGAGCCTTCTCTGCGGATACAGCAGTTTACAAACAATACCTTTTTCATTTCGCTTCCTCCTTCAATCCGATTTTATTTTTTCTGTGCTTTCAATGTACCAAACACCTGATTTTTCATATTTTCTGCCACTTCTTCATAAAGAGGTACAGAATCCGCAGCGCCTTTCTTGCCGATAGCCATGGCACTTGCTGTAGTTGCCAGCAGTAGACTATCTGCAACACCAAGATCGTTGCCCATGCCATAGAGGAAATACCCTGTAAAGGTATCCCCTGCCGCAGTGGTATCTACCACAGGCACTTTGAAACAGCCAATCTGATACGTTTCCCCTGCATAATCGCAGATGGCACCTCTGCTGCCCAATGTGAGCAAAATACCGCAGTTGGGATATTTTTTCCGCAGTACCGGCAGAATTTCGTCATCTGTCTGGCAATTGGCAATCTGTTTGCCTTCTACTTCGTTGACAATGAGCCAATCCAGCAGTTCCAAGGGATAAGACAGTACTTTTTCATCCATAGGTGCCGCATTGAGTGCAGTTTTCATACCTCTTTTATGAGCTTCTTCCATGATAAAGCCCACCAGATTGGTTTCATTCTGAAGCAGAACCAAAGTATCAGCGTCCATTTTGTCCAGCACTTCTGTAATATACGCTTCTGTCAGCATCTGATTAGTGCCGCCGAACAGCAGGATACAGTTCTGCCCCGCATCATCCACCTGAATGATAGCATGACCGCTAGGTGCATTCACATGGGAAAGAAGGCTCACGTCTACGCCATTTTTCGCCATCACCTCTTCCAGCATTTCGCCGCCGGAACCAATAACACCGGCATGTACCACCTGATTGCCTGCTTTTGCCGCCGCAATGGACTGATTCAAGCCTTTGCCGCCGCAGTTTGTGAACAAGGAACGGGAAGATTTCGTTTCTCCCGGCTGCAAAAACGTATCTACCTGATATACATGATCCAAATTCATGGAACCAAAATTGCAAATCTTCAAGCTGCATCCCCCTTTATCTGTTTTCTTCTGTCCTGTATTTTAATGTATTCCCGCCAAGCGATGCCGGCAGTAATCAAAAAGATGCCTAAAATTCGTTTCCAGCTGAATGTCTGGAAAAATACATAATCCAGTGCCACAGACATGCCAAGCTGTCCCAAAAGTGCCAGAATGGTAGAAGCCATAGCACCTGTATGGCTAGTGCCCAAAATCAGGAAAATCATGGCGATCAGACCACAGACACTGCCCAGATAAAACAGCGGCGGCACTTCTGTGATATGAGAAAAATTCATTTCCGCCCCATTGCCTGTTACAAAAATCAGGCACAAAGAAATGATGGTTGCTTCCACATAATTGATGAGGGCGCCATTGGCAGTCCCTAAACATTCCCCTGCTTTTACATTTACCATTTTATTGACCGTATTCAAAAAACCATTGGCTACGGCAGTTATATAAAATATCATTTCTGTTTTCCTCCTCAGCCTGTTGTTACCAGCCAAACACCTGCCAATACCAGCAGATAGGCGGGCAGTTCTTTCCAGTTGAACTTCTGTTTTTCAATGCCAAACCAACCATGATGATCCACCACCGCAGAAGAAATCATCTGCCCAATGACGGAAAGACCTGTCATAGCTGTTGCACCAATGGCAAGGGTGCACCAACTGCTGCTGGTAACCATACCGATGCCCATGAAGCCCACCAGATACACATACGCAGGCACGCCACGAAAACGGATTTTTTTCTTTTCTTTGCATTTCAAATACAAAATCAAAAGAACTGCCGCGATTCCGTGGACAAAAAAACTGATGCCGAACATACTGTAATAATTCCCCAACTGTCCATTGAGGGAAATCATCATGCCCTGCAGCAGCCCCGATAAAATCAAAAACAGGAAATAAATCATCTCTTTTCTCCCTTTCCAATATTTTGTTACACCTCATTGTAACATAATCCCTGTCAGACTTCAAACACCTTATGCCATCCATTGCATTTTTGCGAAAAATCATGTAAATTAGAAGAAAAAACAAAGGAGGAATCACAATGGAATCTTTACAGCCCCATATCCAATTGGGTAAAGATCTACAAATCAAATACGCACTGATGCCCGGCGACCCTGCGCGTCTGGACCGCATCGCACCTTTTCTGGAAAACGTAACCGAACTGAAATTCAACCGGGAATACCGCAGTCTTTCCGGCACATACAAAGGCGTTCCCATCCTTGCCATTTCCACAGGCATTGGCGGCGCATCTGCAGGCATTGCTGTGGAAGAACTGCATAACATTGGCGTAGAAGCCATGATTCGTATTGGCAGCTGCGGCAGCTTGCAGCCTCAGGTAAAAGTCGGCGACATCATCATCGTCAACGGTGCAGTTCGTGATGAAGGCGCATCCAAAACATATATCGACGCTATGTTCCCTGCTGTTCCTGATGCACAGCTGATGCTGTACTGCATGGAAGCGGCAAAAGAACAGGATTTCCAGTACCATGTCGGCATTGCCCGCAGCCACGACAGTTTCTACACAGACGATGAAGAAGCCATCGACGCTTACTGGTCCAAACAAGGTGTATTGGGTTGCGACATGGAAACAGCCGCACTGTTTACCATCGGTCATCTGCGCGGCGTAAAAACCGCTTCCATTCTGAACAACGTCGTTGCTTATGAACAGGATACCTCTGAAAGCATCGGTTCTTATGTAGACGGCGAAAATCTGGCTATGGAGGGCGAACGCCATGAAATCCTCACCGCTTTGGAAGCCTTCTATAAACTGGAAACAGGTAAATAAACATACTTTTCCTTAAAACAACAAGCATACAAAAAAAGCTGAAACCTTTCTAAACAAAAGATTTCAGCTTTCTTTTTTTGCCAATATTTCATCAGGCATGTTCTGCCTTCACAGCTCCCCTTAAGAAACAAAAACAATATTTCTTAAGGGGCATCTGCATTTCTGCTGGTCTTTTTTATTTGATTTTCAATGCTTACCAGCGTCTTCTGCCTCTGCGGCGGGAAGGACTCTTCAGTGTGTAAGCACCTCTTCTGCGATGTCCGCCATAGCGCATCCGTTTCAGGATCAGATAAATGATAACCAGAATGACCACAATCACAACAACCGTGATCAGACCCTTCAGGGAGAACAGGTGGGAGAAGAATGTTTTCAGTCCATACCAGATATTATTGAAGATAGTACCCTTTTCAATATCTGCACCAGCGTAAGCAGGCATCTGCGCTACTTCTTTGCCGTCGATGGTGTATGTTACGGTAGCGATTTCTTCACCTTTTGTCAAAGGCGCTTTCACTTTCACAGTGCCGTCTTTTTCTTCCACTTTGTAATCGTCCAGAATAGTAACAGTTGTTTCCACGCTATTCACTGCATCTGTAGGCAGATAGGTTACCAGTGCATTCTGGTAAACCAGAGGTACGGTGTCGCCCTGCAGTTTATTATGTTTGGTCAGAGGCACTTCTTCGATGGCTGCACCTGCTGCTGTCAGTTCTACACGGGCATAATTGTTGAAGCCATAATCCAGCAGGCTTGCACTTTCTGTCCAGCGAGCAGGATCGGTGCCTTTGAACAGCACAGAAATCAGCTTCATGTCGCCTTTTTCCGCAGATGCTGTCAGGCATTCTCCCGCTTCGTCTGTGAAACCGGTTTTGATGCCAGTTGCATAAGCATACTGATATTCATTATCTGTAACCAGATAGTTGTGGCTCACCCAGTTATAATCCTGTGTGATTGCTTCGGGATCATCGGCAAACTGTCCATCTGCGCCATTGCCGGAGAAACTCTTTTCGGAAACGATTTCCGCCAGTGTTTCATTCTGCATAAACGCCATAGCAAACAGTGCCATATCATAAGCGCAGGAATAATGGTTTTCGTCATGGTAGCCATGGGCATTGGTGAAATGGCTGTTGACTGCACCCAATTCTTCCGCTTTTTTGTTCATCAGATCTGTAAATACCGCTTCGCATTTTGCAAAGGACATATCTTCATCATTTTCCGCTTTTCTGGCTGTTGCTGCTGCCAGCACGTTGGCGGAGTCATTGCCGGAAGGAATCAGCAGACCTCTCAGAGCATTTTCCACAGTCAGTTTTTCATTCAACACATGACCTGCTTTACTGGAATCCAGTGTCACTTCGTTGATTTCTGTACCAACTGTGATCACTTCATCAGGCTGCAGATAATCCATAACAACCAGTGCTGTCACAATTTTTGTGACGCTGGCAGGATAGATTTTTTCTTTGGCATTTTTTTCATAAAGAATGGTGCCGCTTTCCTGATCGATGAGCATTGCAGACTCCGCTGTAATGGTAGGTGCACCATCGGCCTGCAGCCAAACTTCCTGCAATGTCATGGGGCTGGCCGCAGCAGTACCTTCTGTTTCAGATGTTGCTCCATCTGTTTCCAGTTCCTTTGCACCTTCTGCCTGTTCTTCTCCGCTCGCTGCCGCATCGGCAGAAGCATCTTCCTGATTTTCCTGATTTTCTGTATTTTCCTGTCCTTCGGTACCTTCCGTTTCCGTGGTTACCTGCTGTTCTTCGGTCGTACCTTCGTCTTTTCCGCATCCGACGGCACCCAGACAAAGGGCTGCTGCCAGTGTCAAAGCAAGGACTTTATGCCACCGCTTTTTCATTTTCGTTCTCCTTTCTGTTGTTTTCTTTTTCTTTTGCGCGCTTCCATCTGTGCACGCATTTCCTGCAGTTCCTTGTCAAAGCGTTTGGAACGCAGGCCCGGGAAAGCCTTCATCAAACGGCGCTGTACACGTGTTTCCTGTTCCAGCGCACGGGCTTTGTATTCCAGACGTTCCCGAATTTCATTGAAAATATATTCCCCACGCAGTCTTTCTTCCAGCTGCATCTGTTCGATATCTCCAAAGGTTTCGTCCATACGTGCCTTCCATTCCCGCAGGAATTCTGCTGTTGGACGGTTTTCAAAATATTCTGCCAGTTCCTGACGGGCAGTATACAATTTTGTGCTTTCCAGTTTTGCACGGAGTTCTTCTCTTGCTTCGCTCAGATGAGCCAGTTTTTCGTTCAAATGCAGAATCTGCTGTACGGTAACGCCTGCATCTGCGAAAAGATAAATCATCAGCACTGTGCCCACACATTCCCCCAGCACAAGAGGAATCTTTGCCACAAAGTCCGCCACTGCCGGCTGAATGAGGCGCATAACAAATACCGTCAACAGCCCCCACTCCACAGAGCGTTCCAGGCAGACACGCCCTTTGATATTAAACTTTTTCTTGCTGTAATCCCACCAAGAAGCATGAAAGAGTTTTTCCAGCAACACCGCAATGGCGTATTCCACCACCGTTGCCACCAGAAAACCGCCACAAAACAGAAGCAGCAGATTTTCCTGCACAGGTGAGAGCAATACCAGAATGAGTAACGCACCTGTGCCATAAATGGGACAAAGCGGACCATTGATAAAGCCACGGTTCACCCATTCTTTGGTGGTAATGGAAACGAAAGCCGATTCCATTGCCCAGCCCAGAAAGCTGTACAGCATAAAATAGTAAAAGAGCTGAAAAAAGGTAAAACCAAAAAGCTCCGATGACCACATACTTTACGCCTCCCCGCTTTCTTCCGGCAGGGAAATGCCGCACTGTTTCACATAATCCAGCATATCCGCAAGAGCCGTTTCTTTGTCTGTCAGGGAAAGATCGATCCACAAACCGTCAATCTGTCTGCGGAACCAGGTCAACTGACGTTTGGCAAAACGTCTTGTGCCTGTTTTCAGTTCTGTTACCGCATCCTCCAGAGAAATCTCTCCAGCAAAGTACGGCAGGAATTCTTTATAACCCAATCCCTGCATGGAAACCAGACTGCCGTCATAACCTCTGTCCAAAAGCCCCTTCACTTCATCCAACAGACCTGCTTCCATCATCAGGTCTACTCGCTGTTCGATGCGTTCATAGAGCTTCTGGCGTTCCATAGTCAAGATGATAACTGCCGCCGCATAGGGAGATTCTTTCTGTTTCTGTTCCGCATTATGGTCAGAAAATTTCTGCCCTGTCATGTGGTGATATTCCAGCGCACGGGTCACACGCTTCACATTATTTGCGTGGGTGGTTGCCGCATATTCCGGGTCGATTTCCAAAAGTTTCTGAAAAAGCACTTCCGGCCCTTCCGTTTCCGCCTGTTTGTAACACGCCTGACGGAAACTGTCGTCACCATCTGTTTCTGTAAAAGCATTGTCGTAGAGCAATGCGTTGATATAAAAGCCGGTGCCCCCTACCACAATGGGAATTTTTCCTTTTGCCCAAATTTCTTCCATATAAGCCTTGGCTTTCTGCTGGAAAATCATGACATTATATTCCTCATCGGGATCAAATTCATCAATGAGATAATGAGGTACCCCATCGGCTTCTTCTTTCGTCACTTTCGCTGTGCCAATATCCATATAGCGATAAACCTGCATGGAATCGGCAGAAATGATTTCGCCGCCGATTTTCTTTGCCAGCAGAATGGACATGGCTGTTTTGCCGCAGGCCGTAGGCCCGCCAATGATAATAAGCGGTTTTTTCATGGACATCCCTCAATTCTGTATGCGTTTGAATTTCTTTTCCAGTTCATAGCGGGTCAGTTCGATGATGGTGGGGCGTCCATGAGGGCAGGTAAAGGGATTTTCCAGCTTCAAGAGCTGAGAAATGAGAGATTCCGCCTCCTGAATGCTCAAACGGTCATGACCTTTCACCGCCGCTTTGCATGCCATGGTTGCCACCGCTAAAATTTTTGTGTCATATACATTGGAAACAGTTCCATCACTGATGGCATCCAGTATTTCCGTAAAAAATCCCACGCCGCTGGGTTCTTTCAGCAGTACGGGAACGGCATTCAGACCAAAGGTATCGCTGCCAAATGCTTCAAAACCAAAGCCGAAGCGTTCCAACAATTCCCGATTGTCTTTCAAAATCTGTGTTTCCATGGGTGTAAGCCGCAGCATCACCGGGCTCACCAAACGCTGGGAAATGACAGACTCCTGACGGAACTGATTCATGAGATTTTCGTAAAGAATCCGCTCATGGGCTGCATGCTGGTCAATGAGGTACACACAATCCCCCTGTTCCACCATCCAGTATGTGCGGAAAATCTGTCCAATGATTTTATAGTTATGGAAAAATGCCTGTTTCTGGAGAGGTGTTTCCACTTTTTCCACAGGTTTTTCTTCAGAAATGCCATCCACCGCGAAGTCCGCAGGAACCACAGGGGGTTCCGCTTTATAGGAAGCCACTTCCTCCCGTACCACAGACCGCTCTGGCTGTTTCCGTTTCAAAAGCTGGTCTACGCTGGGGCCACTGCCTGCCTTAGGCGGTTCTGACACTGGTGTGTGATATGTCTTTTCTGTTGTCGGTTTCTCTGTAATATCGGATTTTTCTGTAACAACAGTCTTTTCCAGCTTGCTCGGTTCTTCTTCCCCATGGATTTCTTGCAATTCCGCTTTCTGCTGGAGAATCATATCCATAAGGCTCTGCTGTTCCACCTGCGGCTTCGGTTCTGCCGCCGGTTTCTTTTCCCAACTGCTTCTGGGAATGAGCACCTGATCCTGAAAAGCGGAAGAAATGGCGTCATAGAAAAAGTCATAGACTTCATCGTCGTTTTTGAACCGCACTTCCAGTTTTGCCGGATGAACATTCACATCCACCTGTGCCGCATCCACTTCCAAATTCAGCACATAAACAGGGAATTTCCCAATCATGATTCTGGTTTTATAAGCGTCTTCTACGGCAGAAGAAACAATGCGATTTTTGATGAAACGACCGTTGATGAACAGGTTTTCATAATTGCGGTTGCCTCTGGACAATTCCGGTTTCCCGATAAGCCCAGACAGACGATAATCTCCTCTTTCAAAGGAAATTTCCATCATCGAAGTTGCCGCTTCTTTGCCGTAAACATAAAATACGGAAGCTTTTGCATCGCCGTTTCCCACTGTGTGAAGCATAGTAGAGCCATTATTGATATAACGGAAAGAAAGTTCTGGATGTCCCAACGCCAGTTTATTCATGAGGTCAGAAACATAACCGCTTTCCGTTGCCGGTTTTTTCAGGAATTTTCGTCTTGCAGGCACATTATAAAAGAGATTGCGGACAATGACTGTTGTCCCTTCGGTGCATGCCACATCCTGAAAAGATTTCACCTCTCCGGCACTGATTTCAATGCGGGTGCCTGTTTCCTCATCTTTGGTACGGGTAGTCATTTCCACCTGAGAAACAGCGGCGATAGACGCCAATGCTTCCCCACGGAACCCCATGGTATAGAGATGTTCCAAATCCTCAATCTGGGACAATTTGCTGGTGGCATGACGGAGAAAGGCTTCTTTTACCTGCTCCTTGGGAATACCGCAGCCGTTATCTGTCACACGGATATAAGAAATGCCGCCTTCCTTGATTTCCACTGTCACGGTGCTTGCGCCGGCATCCATGGCATTTTCCGTCAGTTCTTTTACAACGGACTTGGGGGATTCCACCACTTCCCCTGCCGCGATTTTATTGATTGTTTTCTGGTCAAGAAGTTGTATCTTTTGCAAATACAGTCCTCCTTTCTATCACATGCCCTTTGCCTTTTTCTGAAGGTCAAAGAGTTTCTGCAGGGCTTCAATGGGCGTCATTGCCATAACATCCAGCTGTTTCAGTTCTTCTGTCAGCTGCATTTCGCCCATGTTGAACATATTCACCTGCTGTACGGTTTCCTCCTGCTGTTCTTGGGATTCCACCGCAATTTTTTTCGCTTTTTTCGTAATATCTGCCGCGTTGAGCTGCTTCAAAATCTGGTTGCTGCGTTTGATAACCTTCGGCGGCAATCCTGCCAAACGGGCAACCTGCACACCGTAGCTATGATCCGCGCCGCCCCGCTGGATTTTGCGCAGGAAGATGATGTCCTCTCCCTGTTCCTGTACAGCAATGCAGTAGTTTTTCACCCCTGCCAACTTGCCTTCCAGTTCTGTCAGTTCATGATAATGAGTCGCAAAAAGAGTTTTCGCTCCCACATGTTTTGTATCTGCAATATATTCCAGCACCGCCCATGCAATACTCAAACCATCGAATGTGCTGGTGCCTCTGCCGATTTCGTCCAGAATCAGCAGACTTTTGGGTGTGGCATGGTGCAGGATGTTTGCCACTTCCGTCATTTCCACCATAAAGGTACTCTGTCCGGCACTCAGGTCGTCAGAAGCCCCTACACGGGTGAAAATGCGGTCAACCACGCCAATATGAGCAGAAGACGCAGGCACGAAACTGCCGATCTGTGCCATAAGCACAATAAGGGCTGTCTGCCGCATATACGTAGATTTCCCTGCCATATTGGGCCCGGTGATGATTGCCAAACGGGTATCACCGCTGTCCAGATAAGTATCATTGGAGATAAACTGTCCTGCCATGGCTTTTTCCACCACAGGGTGACGACCTTCTTTGATGTCGATGATGTCGCCTTCATCCACTACAGGTTTGGTGTAATTCTGTTTTTCCGCAACTTCTGCCAAAGACTGCAATGCGTCAATGACAGAAATGATATGTGCGCAAAGCTGAATTCGTTCCACTTCCGCCGCAACAGCGTTACGGATTTCTGTAAAGAGCTGGTATTCTAAATCTACGATTTTTTCTTCGGAACCCAAAATCAATTCTGCCAGATCGTTCAGTTCCGGTGTAATGAAACGCTCACAGTTGGCAAGAGTTTGTTTGCGGATATAGTTTTCCGGCACATCTTCCAGATTGGATTTTGTCACTTCCAGATAATAGCCGAAAACTTTATTGAAACGGATTTTCAGGTTTTTGATGCCTGTTTTTTCCCGTTCTTCTTCTTCCATCTGTTCAATCCATGCCCTGCCTTCTGTTTTAGCTTTGGTATAAGTATCCAGTTCATCGGAATACCCGGGCTTAATCATGCCCCCTTCTCTTACAGAAAACGGAGGGTCTTCCACAATTGCCTGATCAATCAGGTCATGGATGTTTTCCAGAGGGTCCAGTTTTTCATAGATTTCCTGCAAATACGGGCTTTTGCATCTGCCCAGTGTCCGTTTGAGTAAAGGCAGATTTTCAATGGAATTTTTCAGCATGGACAATTCTCTGGCGTTGGCTGTCTGATATACCACACGTCCCATGATACGTTCAAAGTCAAACATGGTACGGAGAATATCCTTGATTTCTTCCCGCAGGAACAAATCGTTTTTCAATTCTTCCACAGCATCCAGACGTTTGCAGATTTCCGACGCTGAAAGCAACGGTTGTTCCACCCATTTTCTCAAGGTTCTGGCACCCATAGCTGTTTTGGTTTCATCCAGCACGCTCAGCAGAGAGCCTTTTTTGTTTTTCTCCCGCATGGTTTCTGTCAGTTCCAGATTTCTCCGGCTGGCAACGTCCAAAGGCATAAAATCGCCAATGGTGTAATATTTCAGCACAGAAATATGCTCCAGATCATTTTTCTGGGTTTCCAGCAAGTACCAAAGCAGACCACCTGCCGCAGAAACGGCAATTTCTTTTTTCGCCAATCCAAAACCATCCAGAGAAGATACATGGAAATGATGCTCCAGCGTATCTTTTGCGGTAGCGTAAGCAAACATACGGTTATCCACATCACTGAACGCAATGCGGAAACGTTCTTTCAAATCCTTTGCTACGGGATGCTCCAAAAAGGCTTCGTTACACACCAATTCCGCTGGAGAGAAGCGTGCCACTTCATCCAGAATACGGGATGCAGCCAAAATGGTCGGGAATTCTGTCGTCTGGAATTCCCCTGTAGAAACGTCACAGACACTCAAGCCATAGCCGTTTTTCCCACCAAAAATAGACATGATGTAATTGTTCTTGCTTTCATCCAGTACTGTATGGTCTAACACAGTGCCGGGGGTAATGACGCGGATGACTTCCCGTTTTACAATGCCCTTTGCCTGTTTGGGGTCTTCCACCTGTTCACAAATGGCTACGTGGTAGCCTTTTTCCACAAGACGGGCAATATATCCATCGGCACTGTGGAAAGGTACGCCGCACATAGGCGCACGTTCCTCCTGTCCCCAGTCTTTTCCCGTCAATGTAATTTCCAGTTCTTTTGAGGCGATGACGGCATCTTCAAAAAACATCTCATAAAAATCGCCCAAGCGGAAAAAAAGCAGACAATGCTTATACTGTTCTTTGATCGCAAAGTACTGCTCCATCATGGGTGTTATTTTCGCCATCCATCTTCCTCCTTTCCTATGCTATTTTACAAGCAAACCCGAACCCCTGTTTTGCAGGAGTTCGGGTACTGTCACACAATATTTTTCACTTACTGCGCCATTAGTGGCAGG
>NZ_CAJMDQ010000055.1 GCF_905212195.1 uncultured Anaerotignum sp.
TATTATATTTGTTATTATATTAAAGTCAATCTACACTGCGTATAATAAAGAAAAACCAATGGGAGATTTTATCATGGGAAATAAATTTGTTGTACGTTCCAAAAAATCAGATAATTATGTCATTACTTCTTTACGCATAGAAAAAGGACTGCTGGAGGCTTTCGACGAACTTGCTGGAAAGAGCGATTATTCCCGCAATGAATTAATGTGTATGGCATTGCGATATGCTTTAGAAAATCTGGAATTTATTCCTGATACCAACGAAAAGAATGAAACTTGAGAGCGGAAAAACCGCTCTTTTTTATTGACAATTTCCTTTTGCCAACAAAAAAGAACGCTCTCGCGTTCTTTTCATTTATGATAAGGTTCTTTTCGGTTAATCCGCTCTGCCCGATAAATCTGTTCCAGCAAAATCACCCGCATCATCTGATGGGGGAATGTCATAGCAGAAAAGCTCAAAGCAAAGTCTGCCCGTTTCATGACCTCTTTAGACAATCCCAGAGAACCGCCGATAACAAAAGCCATATGGCTGACACCGCCAACAGCTTTCTTTGCCATAAAGTCTGCCAGGCCTTCGGATGTGAGCCCTTTTCCCTCAATGGCAAGAGCTACTACAAAGGCGTCATCCTTGATAGCTTTCAGGATGCGTTCCCCTTCTTTTTTCTTCACTTCTTCTTCCTGTGCCGGGCTCATGGTTTCCGGTGCTTTCTCGTCGGGCAGCTCCACGATTTCCAATTTATGATAGCGGCTCAAACGCTTGCTGTATTCCGCAATGGCGTCCTGCCAGTATTTTTCTTTCAGCTTGCCGACGCAAACAATGGTAATCCGCATGGCTTCTCCCTCCTCAAATGGTGACCTTTGCCCCGTTGGAATTTCTGGCAGCCATATCCATTTTCAGTGCGCCGCCCAGTTTGATGCGGTTTTGCTCCAGAATTTCCGCCACCGTTTCATAAGCAAGGTAGGGGCTGTTATTTTCTTCGCTCAAATGTCCCAGAAAAATATGTTTCATTTTGCCGCTCATGATTTCCGCCAAAAGCGCGCCTGCGGTACGGTTGGACAGATGCCCTCTTTCCCCCAGAATACGCTGTTTCAGATTCCAGGGATACCGCCCTTTTTTCACCATTTCCTCGTCATGGTTGGATTCCAGAAGCAAAATATCGCTGTCGGTGATATTCTCCCGGATGGTATCTGTCACATGACCGATGTCTGTAGCCACGGTGATTTTCTTTTCTCCCGCAAAAACGCTGTAGCCCACTGGTGCTGCCGCGTCATGGGGAATGGCAAAGGGCTTCACACACAGGTCATTGATGACGCATGGCTCCCCTTCATATACAAAACGCTTATTACGTGGGGCAATCTTGCCCAGACTACCTTCCATAGCGTCCCACGTTTCCATAGTCGCATAGATGGGCACATCAAACTTTCGGGAAAATACCCCTGCTCCCTTCACATGGTCGATATGCTCATGGGTAATAAACAAAGCATCAATCTGGTTGCCGGTGAGGGACAGTTTTTCCAATCCTTCCAGTATCCGTTTGCCGCTGACGCCTGCATCAATGAGAATTTTCGTATGTTCTGTGCCCATAAACAGGCTGTTGCCGCTGCTGCCGCTGGCAATGGTACAAAAATCCAAGGGATTCCCCTCCTTTCCAGAATAATCCATAAAAACAGCCGCAAAAGTTCCGCCTTCCGCTCCCTCTTACGGCTGTTAAAAAATTTCTCTCTTATTCGCTCACACGGGTGATATCTGCGCCCAGTGCATTGAATTTATGTTCGACTTCTTCATAACCTCTGTCGATGTACTTCACGCCGTCAATGACGCTTTCGCCTTCTGCTGCCAGTGCCGCCAGAATCATAGCTGCCCCTGCACGCAGGTCTGTGGCGGAAACATTTGCCCCATGGAAACGGGGAATGCCGTCAATGCGGGCAACTCTGCCGTCGATCTGCACCTGTGCGCCCATCTTCCGCAGTTCGTCGATGTACTGATAACGGTTATCCCATACGTTTTCTGTGATGACGCTCTGTCCCTGACAAACACTCAGCAGTGCCGCAATCTGGGGCTGCAGGTCTGTAGGGAAACCAGGATAACTCATGGTCTTGACATTCGCGCAGTGCAAAGGTCTGTTTGCTGTGACACGGATGGAATCGTCATGTTCCTCGATGGTCACGTTCATTTCATCCAGCTTTGCTGTCAGAGAATCCATGTGCTTGGGAATGATGTTCTTCACCAGCACATCGCCGCCGGTAATAGCTGCGGCAATCATGTATGTTCCTGCCTCAATCTGGTCAGGAATGATGGTATACTGTGCGCCGTGGAGTTTTTCCACACCTTTGATACGGATCACATCTGTACCAGCACCTTTGATATTGGCACCCATCATGTTCAGATAGTTTGCAGTATCTACCACATGGGGTTCTTTTGCTGCGTTTTCAATGGTTGTCACGCCTTCTGCCATGGAAGCAGCCAACATGATATTGATGGTAGCGCCTACACTTACCTGGTCCATATAAATGGATGTACCCACAAGTCTGTCTGCATAAGCACGAACCATGCCATTGCCTTCTTCTACCGTTGCCCCCAGTGCACGGAAGCCTTTCAGATGCAGGTCAATGGGTCTAACACCAAAGTTGCAGCCGCCGGGCAGCGCAACTTCCGCTTTTTTGTATCTGGCAAGCATAGCTCCCAAGAAATAATAAGAAGCTCTGATCTTCTGTACTTCTTCAAAAGTAGCACAATGGGCTGTTCCCTTATCACAGTCGATTTTCAATGTATGCCCATTATCCAAATAGGTACATGTGCCCCCCAGTTTTTCGATGGTATGACAGAGATTATTCACATCCTCAATGCGGGGCAGGTTTTCCAATACACTGACGCCCTCTGCCATGATAGCTGCGGGAATCACTGCAACAGCCGCGTTTTTAGCACCGCTGATGTTGACTTCCCCTACAAGACGTTTACGTCCCTGTACAATCAATTTATCCATAAACAACATTCATCCTTCCAAATCATTCGCCAAAGGACTTTCTAAATTTCGCCCTAACATTCAGATTATATCACGAAACACCCCTACTGCAAAGCTTTTTTTGCTTTGTTTCGGGCTTTTCCGCCTGTAAAATCCTTTGTCCGTCCAAAAAGGACAAATTCATTCCACATAAATCATCCGTTTGGTCATGCCGCCATCTACCACCAGATTGATGCCGTTGATGAAATCGCTTTCCGCCGCCGCCAAAAACAGACACGCCCGCAGGATATCCGCAGGTTTCCCCACCCGTCCCGAGGGATGCTGTTTATGGTCTGCTTCTGTCAAAGCGTCATAATCTCCCGTTTCAATCCAGCCGGGGCTGATGGCGTTCACCGTCACTGCCGTATCCGACAAAGATACGCAAAGGCTGTTGGTAAGAGAAACTACGCCGCCTTTGGATGCGCCGTAAGCCTCCCAGCCTGCTTCGTTCTGATGCCATCTGGTAGATGCGATGTTGATGATTCTGCCGTATTCCGCCCCTTCGTTGGCACGAAGGAAATTTTGACAGCACAAAAAAGTCCCCCGCAGGTTCGTATGAATGACATCGTCAAATTCCGCCGCTGTCAATTCCCATGGGGATTTCTGCAAATGACTGATGGCGCCGCAGTTCACCAGTACATCAATGATACCGTACTTCTGCCGCGCATGTTCAAAAAACTGTTTTATGTCTGTTTCCTGCCGTAAATCCATGGGCAGGTATACGATGTTTTCTCCTGTAAAATCTGCTGTTTCGGGCAAGTCCGTGGCAATGACAAAATACCCTGCCGCCGCAAAGCCTTCTGCCAGAGCATGTCCAATGCCGCCTGTGGCTCCCGTAATGACTGCCTGTTTCATGGGAACCCCCTCCTCTCTATTTGGTTTCATTATACAACAAAAGAAAGACGGCAAAAAGGCAAAATTCTGCCAAAGTGTCTTGGCAAAAATTGACACCGCAAAGCAACCATAACAAATAAAACAAGAAAGCCAAACTCCTTTGTCACCATAAGGATTTTGGCTTTCTTTGTTTTCTTATGAAGATGCCCCTAAAAAGTTTTATTTCTGTTTCGGACGCCAGATGGCTTTTTCCAGTTCCACCAAAGGCAGAGGTGCCAGTGCAAGAGCCGCTGTCAACAGCCACTGTTCGCCGTTCAAAGGTACCACCTGGAAAATACCTGCCAAAGGAGGCATCATGATAACAACGCACTGGAGGGCTGCCCCCACCACAAATGCCATAAGAAGCCACTTGTTGGAGCAGAAAGGCAGTTTCCCCAGAGAGCCTTCGCCCCGCATGTTGAAAGCATGGACCAGCTGAGAAAGGGAAAGCACCGCAAAAGCCATGGTACGCCCTACGGCATAGCCATCTTCCTGGTCGAAATACACATGCCCAATGCCGAAAGCCAGCAACGCCAAAACGCCAATCATAACCCCTTCTAGCAGGATTCTGCCGCCAAGTCCATCTCCAAAGAGACTTCCTGTATTTTTCCGTGGTGGGCGTTCCATGATGTTTTCCTCTGCTGGCTCCATGCCAAGGGCAATGGCAGGCAGGGAGTCCGTCACCAGATTCACCCACAAAAGCTGGATGGGCAAAAGAGGTGCTGCCCAGCCCAGAAGCATTGCCACAAAGATGGTCAAAATCTCCCCGATATTGCTGGAAAGAAGGAAATGGACAGCTTTGCGGATATTGTCGTAAATGCCCCGACCTTCCCGTACCGCTTCCACAATGGTGGCAAAGTTATCGTCTGTCAAAATCAGGTCTGACGCCCCTTTTGCCACTTCTGTGCCGCTTTTGCCCATGGCACAGCCAATGTCTGCCGTTTTCAAAGCAGGGGCATCGTTGACGCCGTCCCCTGTCATGGCAACCACATTGCTCCTTTTCTGAAATGCTTGCACAATGCGGACTTTATGCTCCGGTGCCACTCTGGCAAATACCGTGCAGGTTTCCGCCGCCGTTTCCAGTTCCTTGTCGCTCATTTTATCCAGTTCCGCCCCTGTGACAGCGCAATCCCCTTTCTGGTAGATGCCCAATTCCCGACCGATGGCTTCTGCCGTCAGCACATGGTCACCTGTAATCATGACAGGACGGATACCTGCCTGTCTGCAAAGATGTACCGCCTCTTTCACTTCTGGTCTGGGCGGGTCTACCATACCTGCCATGCCTGCGAAAACCAGATTCCGTTCCAGTGCTTCTTCTGTCAAAGGAGGTTTTTCCGACCACTGGCGAAATGCCACTGCTACCACTCTGAGTGCTTGTGCCGCCATTTCCCCGTTGACCATTCTTGCCATGCTTTTTCGTCTGCTGTCAAAGGGAACCTGCCCACTGCCTTCCATACAAAAGGCGCATTTTTCCAGCAGAATATCCGGCGCGCCTTTTGTGACGGAAATCCAGCCATCCTCTGTTTTGTGGAGGGTGGTCATGCGCTTTCTCGCCGAAGAAAAAGGAATTTCTCCCACCCTTGGCATGTCCCGTCTAAGGGCGGCAAAATCAATGCCCATGCTTTGTGCGTATTCCCCAAGGGCTTTTTCCGTAGGTTCTCCCTGCAGATTCCCATCGGACACATTGCAGTCATTGCAAAGGGCAAAAAGATTTGCAACCGTTTCCCGTAAGTCCTCATTTTTCGGTTCCCTGTGGCTGTAATCTGTCCATGTGGTGACCTGCATACGATTTTGGGTCAATGTGCCTGTTTTGTCAGAGCAAATGACCTGCGCGCCGCCTAAAGTTTCCACTGCCGACAATCTTCTGACAATGGTGTTTTTTTCCGACATACGAGAAGTGCCCATAGCCAATACGATAGTCACAATGGCAGGCAATCCTTCGGGAATAGCCGCCACCGCCAGACTCACTGCCGTCATAAACATGGAAAAAGGCGGTTTCTCCTGCAAAATCCCCATGCAGAAAATGAGGGCACAGATTGCCAATGCGCCAATCCCCAGCTGTTTTCCTGTCTGTTCCAGCTTTTTCTGCAAAGGCGTCATACTGTCAGATGTATGGGAAAGCATGGCGGCAATACGCCCCATTTCCGTATCCATGCCCGTTGCTGTCACCAGCACTTTCCCTTTGCCATAAACCACATATCCTCCCGCAAGAACCATGTTTTTCCGGTCACCTGTTGCCGTTTCTTCGGGCAAGCCCCCTGCCGCTGTTTTTTCTACAGGCAGTGCTTCCCCTGTCAGGGCGCTTTCTTCTGTTTTCAGACTGCGGCTTTCTACCACACGCCCGTCAGCACAGACAGCATCCCCTGTTTCTAACAGCAATAAGTCCCCCGGCACCACTTCCGCCGCCGGAATTTCCCGTACAATGCCATCTCGAATGACACGTGCATGGGGTGCCGCCATTTTCTTCAGGGCTTCCAGCGCTTTTTCCGCTTTGCTTTCCTGAAAAAGCCCCAATGCGGCATTCAGCACCACAATGCCCAGAATCATCACCGCATCCAGCACATCATTTTCCCCACTCAACCTGGAAATGACCACAGACACCACTGCCGCTCCCAGCAGAAGCAATATCATAAAGTCATCAAACTGTGCCAGAAATCGCCAGAACAGACTTTTTTTGCCGTCTGTTTCCGCCAGTTCATTCCTGCCTTTTTGCGCCAGCCGCTCCGCCGCCATTTGGGAAGTCAATCCCTGTTTCTCGTCTGTTTCCAGACGACGTGCCGCTTCTTTCGTTTCCATTTGCCACCAATTCATATCCTCACCCGTTTCTCTCGTTGTCTTTGGTTGTCCTGCTTTTCCATTCTATGCGCCTATGACCAAAAACATGACTGGTGCATATGATGACCACAGGAGGTGTTTCCCATGATTCTTTCCTTTCTGCTGGCGCTTTCTCTCAGTCTGGATGCTTTAGGTGCGGGCATGGCATGCGGATTAAGGCGAATTTCCCTGCCTGTTTTCTCCCGTGTGGTTTTGGGACTGGAAACGGCTGGGCTGTTGTTTCTTTTTCTCAAAGCTGGTACCTTTCTGGCTGCCTGTCTGCCTCCCCATTGGGCAGAACGGGGGGCGGCTTTGTTTCTGGTGGGTTTTGGTCTGTTTCTGCTGTTTCAAGGCTGCCGCAAACAAACAGACAGCCCCTCTCCTTTGAAATTCCTGCGCAGTCCTTCCCAATGTGACACGGACGGTTCCGCAGTACTGGAAGCCAGAGAAGCTTTGTTGCTAGGTCTGGTACTTTCCGCCGATGCCTGCGGCGTTGGGCTTAGTGCCGCTGCGGCAGGTTTTTCCGTCTACTGGCTGCCTTTTTTCGCTGCTCTTTTGCAGACCTTTTTCCTTTCTGTGGGCGCAGGGGCAGGAAAAAGGCTAACAGAAACAATGCCCATGGCGGAAAACCGCTATACCCTTTTGTCCGGCGGCATTTTCCTTGCTATGGGGCTTCTGCGGCTGTTCTGGTAGTCAGACATTTGTTCTTTTCATTTTGGAAGAAATATGCTATGATGGAAAAAAGCGTAAGGACGGCAAACAGGAGGCGATGACATGTTCACATCTTTCAACAGCGTGGAACTGATCACGGTTTCTTCATTGGAAGAACAGACCAAGCTGCGGAATCTGCTGACCCAAGGGGGCGTGGAACACATGGTGTCAGTGAAAGATCCCCATCAGACCAGCGGTTTTTTTCCTGTGCCCGATCCTGAAACTCTGATGACACAATCCATGGCGTATACCTTTTATGTCCATAAAAAACAATTGCAGCAGGCAGTTTCTCTGCTGAAACAGGAGGGGTTTGTATGATTAATGTATTCAACAGAAAAGAAGTCTACAGCACTTATAATAAGGACGAACAGATGCGTGTAAAAGAAATTCTGGAAAGCAACGACATCGAATGCTTTCTGGACAACAAGCGTCTGGAATCCCCTTTGGGCGGACAGAGCACCATCAGCGGTACCGCTTCTCCTCTGGGAGCACAGTCCAGCGTAAACGGCGATAACTGCTGCATGGAATACAAAGTATTTGTAAAGAAAACAGATTATTCTCTGGCAAAAAAACTCATTGAAAAATAAGCATACAAATGCCGGATATTCCTGAGGAATATCCGGCATCTTTTATATAACAGAAAAGCCGAAAATCTCTGCATCAACAGAAATTTTCGGCTCTTTTTTATTTTTTGAAATAGACTGTGACAGATTAACCGTGGAACAGCTTTTTGGTCTGATAAATAGGTTCACAGGTCAGGTTTACACCCAGTTTCTGGAACACATTTTCATCTACCGCGGAAAGGATAACGGAAGAATGGACTTCGCAGCATTTCAGTTTTTCCAGCTGCTGCATCGCCAATTCCGCCTTTTCATCTGTTGCGGCACAGATGCACAGAGCAATGAGGATTTCGTCTGTGTGCAGTCTGGGGTTGTGGTTGCCCAGATGGGACACTTTCAAATGCTGGATGGGTTCGATGATGGTAGGAGAAATCAGCTTCACATCATGATCCAGATTTGCCAGTTTCTTCAGTGCGTTCAGCAGCATGGCAGAAGATGCGCCCAGCAGAGAGCTTGTCTTGCCGGTAACGATGGTGCCATCAGGCAGTTCGATGGCTGCCGCAGGTGCGCCGGTTTCTTCGGCTCTTTTCATAGCCGCTGCCGCTACAGGACGGTTATCCACGCCAGTGCCTGCCTGTTTCATCAGCAGTTCCAGTTTATAGATGGATTCTTCGCCGCCGTTGCCTTTTCTCTGTTCGCACAGAGCTTTGTAATACCGGCGGATGATTTCATTTCTGGAGGCTTCTTTGACTGCTTCATCATCGATGATGCAGTTGCCTACCATGTTTACGCCCATATCTGTGGGGGATTTATAGGGAGATTCCCCGTAAATCTTTTCAAACATAGCGTTCAGTACAGGGAATACCTCTACGTCACGGTTATAGTTGACAGTGGTTTCGCCGTAAGCTTCCAGATGGAAGGGGTCAATCATATTCATGTCATTCAGGTCAACGGTAGCTGCTTCATAAGCCAGATTGACAGGGTGCTGCAAAGGCACATTCCAGATGGGGAATGTTTCGAATTTCGCATAGCCAGCCTTGATGCCACGTTTGTTTTCATGGTACAGCTGAGACAGGCAAACTGCCATTTTGCCGCTGCCGGGGCCGGGTGCTGTTACAACCACCAGAGAATGTTCTGTTTCGATATATTCGTTTTTGCCAAAGCCGTCTTCACTAACGATAAGGGGCACATTGCTGGGGTAGCCGGGGATGGTGTAATGACGATACACCTTCAGGCCCAGATTTTCCAGTTTCCGCTGGTAAGCCACTGCGCTTTCCTGACCACCAAACTGTGTCAGTACAACGCTGCCCACATACAGGCCATAGCCGCGGAATGCGTCGATGAGGCGCAGCACGTCCATGTCGTAAGTGATGCCCAGGTCGCCGCGGACTTTGTTCTTTTCAATATCACCGGCATTGATGACCAGAACGATTTCTACGTCCTCTTTCACCTGTACCAGCATGTTGATCTTACTATCCGGCTTAAAGCCCGGCAGTACCCGGGAAGCATGATAGTCGTCGAAAAGCTTGCCGCCAAACTCCAGATAAAGTTTGCCGCCAAACTGTCCGATTCTTTCTTTGATGCGTGTTGACTGCATCTGCAAATATTTGTCGTTATCAAATCCAATCCGTACCATTTTTTAATCTCCCAAATCTATTGTCACATCCGTTAACTGTTTCATTTACGGTACAAAATTATACTATTTTTTTTCGCGATTTACAAAGGAAACCTTGATTTTTTTCGAAAATCTCCCACTTGCATGAAAACTTTTGTCATTTCTTAGGGTTTTTCTATGGAATTCTGTTCAAAATCCTCATCTTTGCAGACCACCGATAAGCAGTATATACGAACCTCCGCCGCTCCTGCCCGCAAAAGGGTACGTGTACACTCCTGTAGTGTGGTGCCTGTGGTGAAGATATCGTCCAGCAGCAAAACACGTTTTCCTGCAATGACGTCTTTCTTTGCCGCACCAAATACGTTCTTCAGATTTTCTTTTCTCTGTGCCGCTTTCAGACTGCTTTGGGGCAATGTATCCACAAGTCTTTCCAATACACCGGGTACATGGTTCATGCCCGTTTCTTTCGCCAGACCTTCGCAGAGGATTTCTGCCTGATTGAAGCCACGAAACCGCAGTTTATTGGCATGGAGAGGCACTTCCGTCAGCACATCCGCCCATGTTGTCCAGTCTGGATGTGTCTGCAAAAGATATTCCGCCATCAAATGGCTGAGCCGCTCGCCCTCATGGCGATACCCCTGAAACTTAAAAGCGGCAATCTCCTCCTGCATGGTTTCATAGGAAAATGCCGCTGTTCCTGCTGTAAAAAGAAAATCCTTATGGCGGCACCGATGGCAGAGAATATCGTTATCTGTGGGTCTGCCGCAGATTTGGCATTTCTCCCCTTTCAAAAAAGGCGGATGCGCCAGACAATCGGGGCATAACAGCCGTTCTTCTTTCTCCAAAGGCAAAAGACTGCCGCAAATGGCACATCTGGGCGGAAAGAGAAATTCCTTCAAGGTTTCTTTCACACTTCTCATTCTCCCGCCTCCGCCATAAAGTCATAAAGATTCCGTATCCGCTGGGCAAGGCCTGTATACCTTCCCACTTCCCGGTCGTTGCTGACCATGGCGGAAATGGTTTCCTGTATGCCCACCAGCACCACCAATGTTTTGGCACGGGTCACCGCTGTATAAAGCAGGTTTCTTGTCATGAGCATAGGCGGGCCGCTGTGAACAGGAATGATGACAACAGGGTATTCACTACCCTGAGATTTATGGATGGTGATGGCATAAGCCAGTTCCAGTTCTTCCAGCTGAGAATAATCGTAATCCACCACTTTTCCATCATCGAAAACCACCTGCATGGTTTCATTTGCGGCATCGATTTCTCTTATCATGCCCGCATCGCCGTTAAATATGCCTACACCTTCATCACAGCGTTTTCCCATGGCGTTATACATGCGCCAAGCGATATTATAGTTATTTTTGATCTGCATGACCTTGTCCCCTTCCCGGAAGACAATCTGACGGAATTCTTTTTCCGCCCGTTCCTCGGAAGGTGGATTCAAAGCCGCCTGCAAAACAGTGTTCAGGTTCTGCACACCCAAAATTCCCTTCCGCATGGGCGTCAATACCTGCATATCTCTCAGACCATCGCATCCCGTAAACTTCGGTAGACGAGTCAGCACCAAATCCCGAATGGTACGCACCACATCTTCCCCGAAAGCTCTTTTCACAAAAAAGAAATCCGTACCGTTTTCGTTGAGGACAGGGTCGTCCCCTCGGTTGATGCGGTGGGCGTTCATGATGATAGCGCTTTCCTGTGCCTGACGGAAAATATGCTCCAGTCTGACTACTTTCAGCCGTTCACTGCGAATCATGTCTTTCAGCACATTACCGGGGCCAACGGAAGGCAGCTGGTCTACGTCCCCTACGAAAATCAGACGGGTACCCGGTGCCACCGCCCGCAAAAGGGCATGCATCAGCATAATATCCACCATGGAAGTTTCGTCGATGATGATGACATCCGCTTCAATGGGATTTTCTTCATTTCGGTCAAAGGTCTGTCTGCGGACATCTTCCCCCAAAAAGGTGCTTTCCAGCATACGGTGAATGGTCTGTGCTTCCACGCCGGTGGCTTCACTCATGCGCTTTGCCGCCCGTCCTGTGGGTGCCGCCAGCACTACCTCACAGCCCTCATCTTTTAACAGCCGCAGAATGGTATTGATGGTGGTGGTTTTCCCAGTACCGGGGCCGCCGGTGATAATCAGAACGCCACAGCTCATGGCTTCCAACACCGCCGCCCGCTGTTCTTCCGCCAAAATGACGCCTGTTTTCTTTTCCATGCGAGCAATCTCATTGGCAACCCCTTCCATATTGGTGCACATATACTCCTGAGAAAGTTCCAGCAGTCGTTTTGCCACTGCCATTTCCGCATAGAAATAGGTATTCAGATATACGCTGTCCACACCGTTCATGGTTTCCTGCCAGATTTGGCTGTCCACCTGCAATTCCCGAATGGCGTTTTCCACATGGTCGGGATGCAGCTGCAACAGCTCTTTTGCCTGCTCCATGAGGCTTTCTTTGGGCAAATAACAATCCCCGTTGGATGCCGCATTGGTAAGGATATATTTCACTGCCGCTTTCACACGATTGGGGTCATCAGGGGAAATGCCTGCCGACGCCGCCATTTTATCCGCCATACGGAAGCCAATGCCCCAGATGTCGTCCGCCAGCCGATAAGGATTATGCTTTACCACTTCAAAAGTACGGGATTTATATTTCTTATAAATCCGCATGGCATAAGTGGGGGAAACGTCAAATTCCTGCAAAAACAGCATGGCTTTCCGCAGTTCATGCTGTTCCCGGAAAATTTCGGAAATCCGCTGGGCTTTTTCATAAGTCAGCCCTTTGATTTCCGCCAGCTGTTCCGGCTTTTCTTCAATGACATAAAAAGAAGCTTCCCCAAAGCGGTCTACAATCTTCTTGGCAATCTTCGGGCCAATACCTTTGATGAGCCCCGAAGAAAGATATTTCTCGATACCGGCGCAGGTGGTAGGCATGGATTTTTCATAGCTGGTCACTTGAATCTGTCTGCCATAAAGGGGATGGATAGACCAATGCCCGGTGATTTCCAGACTTTCCCCGGCGTGAATCTGGGGCACAATGCCCACGCAGGTCACCTCGTCGTCCTCTGTTTCCAGCGCAAAAACCGTATAGCCGTTGTCGGCATTTTGATAAATGATACTTTCTACTTCGCCTGTGATACGGATTTCATCCATGTCCTTCCCTCCTTTGCCGCACAATATAAAAAGTATAGCACATTCTCCATGAAAAGAGAACAGCCGTTCCCAAAATTCCCCCAAAGCCTTGACAAAATCCAAAAACCCTGTAAAATGAACATTGTTCAACTTAAAAAGAAAAAGGAGGGATTTTATGCATCCCAATGTAACTTCCAAAGAAAAATTGCTCCTTGCTGCCAAAGAATTGGCAAAAACAGAGGGGCTTTCCTCTTTGCAGATGCGCTCACTGGCTTCTGCGGCAGGCGTTGCCGTTGGTTCTGTTTATAATTATTTTCCCAACAAAAACGCCCTGCTGACGGCAGTGGTTGCCAGCATCTGGTTTGATATGTTCCATAACGACACAGCAGAAAACACCAGAAACATGGGCTTTTGCGATGCCGTTTCCCATTTGTTTTCTCAAATACAGAAAGGCATTGCCGCCTATCCGGACTTTTTTGCCGCACATCGGGTCATCTTTGAGGAAAGCGAAAAAGAAAATGCCCTGAAACTGCGGGAAAGCACCTTTTCCCATATGGAGAAAAATCTGCTGGTCTGTCTGGAAGCCGACCCACGCATTCGCCCCGATGCCTTTAACGGCAGTCTGACACAAAAAGCGCTGGTATCCTTTACATTCACCCATCTGCTGGCATTGTGGAACAGCGGCGCAAAAGACTGCGATACCCTCATCACCATTCTTTCCAAACTGCTTTACAGCGCATAGGAGGTGAGTTCATGATACCCAAAAAATATTTATTGCTGCTGGCTGGGCTTGTCTGGGGTGCAGCAGGGTTCAACATCCTGCGGCTGGGACTGCTGGCTTATGTTGGGCTGGTAAAGCCTTTGTATCTGCTTCTGTCTGCCGTCGTTTTTGTGATTTTTCAGAAAATGGTATTCGGCAAACTGGTACGAAAACATACTGCCCGCATTCTTGCCTATGAAGCGCCAAAAGTCTGGTTCTGGCACTTTTTCGACAGGAAATCCTTTCTCATCATGGCATTTATGATGACCATGGGCATTTCCCTGCGGAAATTTTCACTGGTGCCCATGGACTTTATTGCCTTTTTCTATACTGGTCTGGGGGCATCCCTGCTGCTGGCCGGGATACTGTTCCTGCGGCAGTTTTTCCTGACACTGACTGACAACACAAAGGAGGTTTTCCATATGGATTTTCAAAAACTCATTTCTTCCGCATTCCGCTACGCCATTGCCGGTCTGGCATGCGGCGTATTTTACCGTGAATTTACCAAGTTTAACGCTTTTACAGGAAAAACCACACTGGCATTCACCCATCTGCATTTTCTGGTCATGGGTACACTGCTGTTTCTGATTCTGGCAGCCATTGCTCTCCATACAGATTTGGCGGAACAGGCGCGTTTCCAGCAGTTCCGCAAGGTCTACGCTGTTGCCCTGCCTTTTATGGTAGTCATGTTCTTTGTCCGCGGCATCCTGCAGGTATTGCAGACCCCCCTTTCCACAGGGGCAAACGCTGCCATCTCCGGCATTGCAGGTATTTCTCATATCCTCATGACCGTTGCGCTGGTGCTGCTGTTTCTGGCTCTACGCCGCTGCACACCAAAAAAAGCGTAAGCATGAAACCCACTTCTTTCGAAGTGGGTTCCTTTTGAAAGCAACTTGAACAGCGTTCATATTCATAAATAGGAGGTTTTTTTATGCAGGCAATCATGGAAACTTTATTCGATATATTTTATCTTGTCAGCGTCATCACACTAGGTATTCTCATGGCAAGCAAAAAACAGGCCCAAAAACAATACCAACTCTTTGGCATCATGGCAATTCTGCTGGGCTTTGGTGACGCATTCCATCTCATTCCCAGAGCCTTTGCCCTTTGGACAACGGGGCTGGAAAACCACGTCTTTTCTCTGGGCATGGGCAAGCTGATTACATCCATCACCATGACCATCTTTTATGTGATTCTGTATCATGTTTGGCAGCTGAGATACCACATTACAGAGAAAAAAGGACTGACCGCCATCATTTATATTTTGGCGTTTCTCCGCATTATCCTCTGTCTTTGCCCCCAGAACGCTTGGACAAGCCCCGCTGCCCCCTTATCTTGGGGAATTTACCGAAACATCCCCTTCACCATCATGGGGATTCTCATTATCATCCTGTTCTATAAAAGCACCCGTCAGCACCATGACAGTTCCTTTAAAAACATGTGGCTGACCATACTGCTCAGTTTCGGATTTTATATTCCTGTGGTGTTGTTTGCCGATACCATCCCCCTCATGGGTATGCTGATGATTCCTAAGACGCTGGCGTACCTGTGGACTGTCTGGATTGGATATCAGACCATGAAAAAAGAGGCTTAATCTCTTCATAAGAAAACAAAGAAAGCCGAAATCCTTATGATGACAAAAGATTCCAGCTTCCTTATGTTATTGAGATTTTATTTGATATGTTTTCTTCCGAAGAAAGCCCCGGCAATTCCCCTTAAGAAAGCAATATTTTCTTAAGAGGAAGTTGCTTTCGGAAACTGCTTTTTGTCATGTTCATACAGCCCCTTCTATTCAGACAGCTTCTTTTGTCACAGGAACCAGAATCCGTTCGCCCGCACGGATGTGTTCCGAACGCATTTGGTTTAATTTCTGAATTTTGCCAACCATATGTTCGGTTTTTTCTCCGTCTGCTTTATACTCTGCCGCAATGTCCCACAGGGTATCGCCGGAATGAATCAGAACGGATTCATAATAGACTTCCTCCGTTTTCTGTGTCTGCGCCCCCATTGCGATGGTTCCAATGCCTGTAATCAATACAACTGTCAGCAGAATCAAAAAATTCTTTCTTGCTTTTCTGGATCTTCTTACCATACGTCTTCTTTTTCTTCCGTCCATGTTCACCCCTCCTAAATACCGAACATATTTTCTATTTGTTCTTATCATATACGAACATACATTCTTTGTCAACTACTTTTTATACTTTAACGAACACAGGTTTGATTTTGTTCCCTTCCTATGTTACAATATGGTTACATCTATTTTTCTGCCCATTGAGCAATATACAAGGAAGTGAATGCATGAACGATTTATCCGCAAAACAACAGCAGATTTTAGAATATATGAAAGCAGAAGTACGGGAAAAAGGCTATCCGCCTTCCGTCCGTGAGATTTGTGAAGCCGTTGGACTCAAGTCTACCTCCACCGTTCACGGTCATCTGGCACGACTGGAGAAAAAAGGCTATATCCGCCGGGACCCTACCAAACCCCGTGCCATTGAAATTCTGGACGAAGCGCCCCATAATCCCGATCTTCCCACAAGAGAACTGGTGCAGGTGCCCATCGTCGGCAACATCACCGCCGGCACACCCATTCTTGCCGTGGAAAACATTGAAGATACCTTCCCTGTTCCCGTAGACTATGTCCATAACGATACGGTGTTTATGCTGAAGGTTCGTGGGGATAGTATGATAGAGGCTGGTATTTTTGATAAGGACTTAATCCTTGTTCGCCAGCAGAGCAACGCCTCTAACGGTGACATTGTTGTGGCCCTCATCGAAGACTATGCCACCGTCAAAACATTTTACAGAGAAAAAGACTTTGTTCGCCTGCAGCCTCAGAACGCATCCATGAATCCCATCATTGTGCGTGATGTGACAATCTTAGGCAAAGTTATCGGTCTATTCAGAAAATTCTAAGGAGTGAAATTATGTTCGGTTATGTCAAAATCGGCGCTGCTGTCCCTCAGCTGAAACTTGCCGATTGTATTTCCAATAAAGAAGAAATCCTCAAACTGATTCGCGAAGCAAATGAAAAAGGCATCCGTGTCCTGACTTTCCCGGAACTGGCACTGACAGGCTACACCTGTGGTGATCTGTTCTTCCAGCTTCCTCTGATTCAGGCAGCAGAACAGGCATTGAAAGAAATCGCTGCGGAAACAGCGGAACTGGATATGGTCATCGCCATCGGTGTTCCCGTTATGGCGGATAACCAGACTTTCAACTGTGTAGCACTGCTTCATCAGGGCAGAATCCTTGGTCTGGTACCCAAAACCTTTATTCCTAACTACAGCGAATTTTATGAAGAACGCTGGTTTGCATCTGCAGGCGATCTCATCAGTGAGGAAATCTCCTACGCAGGTCAGATGGTTCCCATTGGCGCAGACCTGCTCTTTGCAGCCGACGGCATTCCTTTCCTGAAAATCGGCGTGGAAATCTGTGAAGACCTGTGGGTACCCATTCCTCCCAGCTCTTACCAGAGCCTTTACGGCGCTACACTTCTGCTGAACGCTTCTGCCAGCAACGAACTGGCAGGCAAACCCCAGTATCGTCATCAGCTGGTTGCTCAGCAGTCTTCCCGCTGTCTGGCAGCTTATGTATACGCTGCTGCAGGCATCGGCGAATCCACACAGGATGCTGTTTTCAGCGGTCATAGCCTGATTTGCGAAAACGGTTCTCTCCTTTGTGAAACAGAATCTTTCTCCAGAGAAAGCCAGCTGGTTGCGGCAGACATCGACCTGGAAGTCCTTGCCAACGAACGCCGTCACCATACCACATTCATGGGGCAGCTTTCTCAGCCCGAAGCACAGCGGTTCTATCGTGAAATCCATTTCCCTATGACCGAATCTCCTCTGGGCAAACTGGATCGTCATATTTCTCCGGCACCTTTCACACCGGATGATGCCCATCTGGACGCACGTTGTCAGAATATTTTCCAGATTCAGGTGACTGGTCTGGCGCGCCGTATGGAGCATGCCCATGCAAACACATTGGTTATTGGTATTTCCGGCGGTCTGGACTCCACACTGGCACTGTTGGTTGCAGCAAAAGCCTGCGACTACCTTGGTTTGTCCAGAGATCATGTTCTGGGCGTTACCATGCCCGGCTTCGGCACCACCGACCGTACCTATAACAACGCATTGGAACTGATGCGTTCTCTTGGCATCCAGATGAAAGAAATCTCCATCAAAAACGCGGCTCTCCAGCATTTCGCGGACATCGAACATGACCCCGAAATCCATGACGTCACATACGAAAACACACAGGCCCGCGAACGTACCCAGATTCTCATGGATCTGGCAAACAAAACAAATGGGCTGGTAGTTGGTACAGGTGACCTGTCCGAACTGGCACTGGGCTGGGCAACTTATAACGGTGACCACATGTCTATGTATGGCGTGAACGCCGGTGTACCCAAAACACTGGTACGGGTACTGGTAAACTGGGTAGCACATTCCAAAGAAGTGGACGAAACCGCTTCCCGCATCCTGCTGGACGTACTGGATACTCCCATCAGCCCGGAACTTCTGCCTCCTGATAAAGACGGCAAAATCAATCAGAAAACAGAAGACCTCGTTGGGCCTTATGAACTCCACGACTTCTTCCTGTTCCATATTCTCCGTTTCGGCTTCCGCCCTGCAAAAGTGCTGTATCTGGCGGAAATCGCTTTCGACGGCAGCTATGACCGAGAAACACTGCTGAAATGGCTGAAAAACTTCTATCGCCGTTTCTTCGTACAGCAGTTCAAACGCTCCTGCCTGCCTGATGGCCCCAAAGTTGGTGCTCTCTGCCTGTCTCCTCGCAGTGACTGGCGCATGCCTTCCGATGCTTTCAACCGTGTATGGATGGAAGAAGTGGAAAAACTGTAATCCCTGCAAAATCAAAGACAGAACAGGTATCTGTTCTGTCTTTTTTATTTTCATACAAAAAATTGGAGTCCCAAAAAGGACTCCTTTTTTCTTTTACAAATCTTTGATTTTCATTTGATCCATGTCGCTGTTTTTCTTCTTTTTTCTCCTGATTCCAACATAAATCAACAAATAAACGACAGTTCCAATGTTTGGTACCAAAAAGGAGAGCATCATTGCCCGCACTTCTGTCGCCTGCAATAAAAAAACAATACTTACTAAAAAAGAAATTGCCGGTAAAATCAAACCCAGCCACTTATTCTCTCTCCGACACAGAAAAATCTGCAATAGCGTGAACAGCGCAAAAGGTACCAGCCAAAACAACAGTAATATCCATAACAAAACACCACTTGCCATTACCATTCCTATTTTTCTCCTTTCTCTTTCCGATATGCTGTAATGAGCAGCTTCGCCGTCTCAAAATCCATTTTGTCATCCATAGCAAGCTCTTTGATAAGCCGCACATAAGGCTCCTGCTCTTTCTGTTCCG